>NZ_JBIUHC010000013.1:0-112705 GCF_044627735.1 Cupriavidus sp. CuC1
AGCGGGCCCGAGAAGCCAGCACGGGCGCGCAACTCGCGACGCTACTCCAGATAAAATCCGACTCCGGATACTGCGCCTTATCCAGAGCTCTGGATAAGGCGCATGCCCGGCGCAAGTTCTACGACCTGCACGCCAACCATAAAAGCGAGGTGGCGGGTCAGGCGCTGGCGTACATCGGCATGCTCTACGACGTTGAGCGCGAGGTGGCGACACTCAGCCCAGAGGAGCGGCGGTGCGTGCGGCAGGAGAAGGCGCGTGCCGTGGCCGATGCATTGCATGCCTGGATGATCGGCCAACGGCAAAAAGTGCCAGACGGCTCGGCCATCGCCAAAGCACTGGACTACAGCCTCAAACGCTGGGAGGCGCTTATGCGCTACCTAGACGATGGCAATGCGCCGATCGATAACAACTGGGTGGAAAACCAGATCCGACCCTGGGCGATCGGGCGCTCGAACTGGCTGTTCGCGGGCTCATTACGAGCAGGACAACGGGCGGCCGCGGTCATGAGCTTGGTGCGCTCGGCACAGTTGAACGGACTGGATCCGTATGCGTATGCGTACCTAACGGACGTGCTGACCAGACTGCCGACCCAGCGCGCTAGCGCCATCGGTGAACTGCTGCCGCACCGTTGGACACCTGCCGTCTCCTGAAACCATACACCGTCAAGACGGCTTCGCCAGCCGCTTACCCCTTTTTTTTATGCCGTTGCTACTCGGAACTGGCTCGGGACTCGCTCAGAACTGCTCGATCCACACCGCCAGGCGATCCGCGGCAAATTCCGCGGTGCGATCGGTGGGGCGGTAGACGATGGAGTCGCCCTCGCGCACGGCCTTGAGCGCGCCGCCGTTTTCATCCAGCCACAGCAGCCCGGCCAGCCAGGTGGCATGTTGCGCGGACACATCCTTGTCCACGGGTTCGCCCAGGTACTCGGCAAGCGCGGCGCCCTGGATCCACACCAGGGCATCGCCATCGCGGCGCACGTTGGCCGCGCCTTCCGTTGCGGCGAGCGTCTCGGCCAGTGCCGCCACCGCATCGCCAGCGCCACGGCCGGCGAGCTGCGTGCGCAGCGCGGCGAGCTTTGCCGCCACCGCGTGGCCAAAGGTGCCGCTGCGGCGGCTTTCCGCCGCCACCAGGTCGGCATAGTCCATCAGCAGCCAGTCCGGCTCTGGATTCTGCACGCCGACCAGCGCGGCCGAGGCCAGGTAGGTATCCACCGGCTGGAAGCGCTCCGGGCCGATCAGGCTGGCCGACAGCGTGCGGATCAGGCCGATGCGCGCGGCAATGGTCTGGCGCTGCAGCACGCTCAGCTTCTCGCGCAGCAACTGGTCGCGCTCCTTGCGCAGGCCGGCCATCTCGAGCGCCTGCTTGAGCTCCATGCGCAGCGAAGTGATGTCCCACGGCTTCTTGATGTAGCGATGGATCTGGCCCTCGTTGACGGCCGCGACGGTATGCTCGATCTCCGAGTAGGCGGTGGTCAGGATCCGCACGATATGCGGATAGCGCTCGCGCGCGTAGCGCAGCAGCTCATTGCCGTACTCGCCCGGCATCCGCTGGTCGGAGACCAGGACCGCAAGGCTGTCCGCGTGCGCATCCAGCAGCGCCTTGCCCTCTTCGACCGAGCCACCGGTCACGACCGGCGCCAGGGCTCCGATGGCACGCTGGAAATACTTGACGGCCGTCGCCTCGTCATCGACGAACAGAATCGCCGGTGATGGTGCCTGCGTGGCATTCGGTTCGTTCATCGATCACTCCTATGCATTCGACTCTTGGTATTGGGGAAATCCAGCGTCACTGTGGTACCCGCACCAGACGTAGACTCGATCCGGATGCCGCCACCGAAAGACTGCATGACGCGGTTGCAAAAAATCATGCCCAGTCCGTTGCCGCCGGTACTCGCGTGGGTGGTGACCGGATCCACCAGAAGGCGCCCCATCACCTCTGCTGGTATGCCCGGCCCGTTGTCGCAGATGCGGATCGCGGCATCGGGCTCGGCCGCCACCACGAAGCGCAGCGAAGGCGAGTCGACGCCATCGAGCGCCCGCAGCGCATTGGACAACAACGACGACAGCACCAGCGCCACGCAATTGGGCAGCGTGCGCACGGCAAAGTCGTCATGCATTTCTATCTTCACCCACTCGCGCTGCGGCCCGGCGAACGGGTAGGTATCGAGCAGCGCGGCAATCAGGCCGCCGGCGGTCACTTCCCGGCTGGCGCCCGCTTGCGTGCTCGGCCGGCTGCCGCTGCTGCGCACCGATTGCAGGAACGACGAAATCACGGCCAGGCAATACTGCGCGTTGTCATGCATCGACGTGGCCGCCTGGCCGATCTCGCTCTGGCGCTGCGGATTGTATTCCGCCGCGATACGGCTTTCGATACCCCGCGCAAAATTTGCAATCGCCGCCAGCGGCGTGTTCAGTTCATGCGCCAGGAAGGCCAGCGTCTCGTCGATCGCCATCAGGCGCTGATGGCGGATCGAGCGTTCGCGATAGCGCTCGGCGGCCAGCCGCAGCGCTTCGCGCACCTGGCCCAGCTCGATGGGCTTCTCCAGTATGCGGAACACTTCGCCGGTGTTGACCGTCTGCAACAGCATGTCCTTGTCCGCGTAGGCTGTCACCAGGATGCGCACGATTTGCGGGTACTCGAGCGCCACCTGGCGCAGCAGGTCGCCGCCATCGCGGCCCGGCATGCGGAAATCCGTCACCAGCACGGCGATGCGCGCGTTCTCCCGGCGCAGGATGCGGACCGCTTCGTCGGCGCCGCTGGCGACCAGCACTTCGTACTCCGTGCCGACCGCGCGGGCGAAGTACTTGCATGCCATTTCCTCGTCATCGACGTAGAGCACGGTAAGCCGTGGTTGGCGGGCGTCGCTCATGGCATTCTCAGTCGGCTCGGGGCAGATCGAAGCTGAACGAGGCCCACTTGCCCAGTTCGCTCTCCGCAAACAGCGCGCCGCCGTGACGCTCGATCACCGCGTAGCTGATCGACAGGCCAAGGCCCAGGCCCTGGCCGACTTCACGCGTGGTGAAGAACGGCTCGAACACGCGCGCCAGGTGCTCTTGCGCAATGCCCGGCCCGTTGTCCTTGACGGTCACATGCAAGCGGCGCTCAACCCACTTCACGGTGGTATGGATGGCCGGGCCCTGCGTGCCGGCCTTGCGCATGGCCAGCGCGGCATTGGAGAACAGGTTGATCAGTACGCCGATCACCGCGGCTTCGTCGCCCAGCACCAGCGTATCGGTCGGCAGCTCGCGCGTGACGGCCACCCCGCGCAGCTCATGCGCGGTCAGCCGGATCGAGGAATCCAGCGCCTTCTCGAACAGGAATGGCGTGCCCTCCGCTTCAGCGCCGGGCTTGCGATAGGCGAAGGTCTTCAGGTCCGACACGATATGCTGGATGCGCTGCATCCCCTGCTTGGCGTCGACCAGGCACTCCTGCAGCATTGGTTCGTTCTTGGCCACCGGCTCTTCCAGCGCGACTTCGATCGCCATCAGGCAGAAGTTGACCGGGTTGTTGACCTCGTGCAGCAGGCCCGCTGCCAGCGTGCCGATGGCGGCCATCTTCTCCTGCTGCAGCATCTGGCCCTTGATGTCGACCAGCTTGCGGTTGATCACTTCGAGCTCGCCGTTCTTCTCCGCCACTTCGGCCTTCAGCCGGAACAGCATGAAGCGCGCCCGCTCATTGAAGAAGGTATAGACCGCGCTGGCCGCCGCGGCAAACAGCAGGAACAGTGAATTGACGATAAAGGTGCCGGCCGGCTCGATGCCACCGGAATGCAGCACGCAGGCGAGCAGGTAGAACAGGTAGGACAGCACCCCGAAGACCAGGTTCTGCCACAGGCCGAACGGCAGCGCGATGCCCGACGCGAAGATGGCGAGATTCAGCCCGACGTAATACGGCGACTCCACGCCATCGGTATGCCAGATCATCCACGAGATCATGATCTGCGGCAGCAGCAGCCAGGACAACGTCAGCCACGGCGCAAAGCGGCGCCCTGCCGTGCTGTACAACAGCATCACGATGCCGGCGATCAGCAGCGACACCAGCACGCGCGCCACGGCGAACGGCGCCTGCAGCTGCGGATACTGACCATAGTCCAGCCCCACGCCGAGCAGCACCAGCACGATGGCGGTATAGGCGCCGCCACGGCTGAAGGCCAGGCGGAAATCCGCCAGCTCGGTCTGGTATCCCGCGTAAAGTTGATTGGTGCTCATGGCTGGGCCGGCTACTGGCGTTTCAGAGGATGATCGCTTCCGCGAACACATTCACCCCAGTCTGGTCGACATAGAGCTTGTGATCGCGGGATCGTTCGGGCAGCAGCATACTCATCCTGGCCTCGTCGCGATAGATCAGGTACCACTCCAGCAGGTGTTCCATGCCGAATTTCTCCGGATTGGCCGAATGGACGTTGGTTACCAGCAACTGGCCGCCCGGGCGCGTACGCGCGGCAAAATAGCTCAGCAGGCGGGAACACACCTTATCGGACAGGTAGTCGAACAACCCCGCGCAATACACCGCATCGAACTCGCGCAGCCCGGCGTCGTCCGGCGCGATCTTGCGCTTGAGCAGCTCATGTACCGATTGATGCACCATTTCCACCGACACCTTGTGCCCCGCCGAGGCGGCTGAGCTCTCGATGGAGGACTTGGTGTAGGCCAGCGTCTCCTCGCTGAAGTCGACCAGCTGGAACGACAGGAACTCGGGCTGCGGATACTCGCGCACGAAGCGCTGGATCTCGAAGGCCGGGCCGCAGCCGACATTGAGTATGCGAAACGGCCTGCCCGCCGCGCGAGCGGCATCGGCCTGGCGCGACAGGAAATCGACCAGCAGGTCGATCCGGTTGCGGTGGGCAGTCGCCACGGCCGCCTTGAGGAAGGCCGTATTGACGATCTGGAAGTAGGTGGTCGGGCCCTGCTGCGGATCGCTCAGGATCTGGTTGACCATCTCATAGTCGCCCGCATAGCCCAGCGGCTTGGTGAAGGTGCGGTAGACAAAGGGGGCGCGCAGCAGCAGCGGATGCAGGGCCGACTGCGCGTAGGTGCGGTGCACGGGCGCAATCTCCGCTTCCACCTGCCCGGCCTCGCCTTCGAGCCGGTCGAGGTAGGTCTTGACCTTGAGCATGATCGGCGTGGCGAGCTCGTAGAACACATCCTCGCGCAGCCGCCCGTCGGTCTTGGGCAGGTTCTCGGTCAGGTCGACCTGCTCTACCCAGCGCGAGACTTCCGAGAGAAACGCGCGCATTTCGTTGACCACGATCTGGTAATCGCGCCGGATATTGAAGCGCGCATCCCAGTCGTTGATGAACAGTTCCGCCTCGCGCCCGACCGACTTGGGCTCGTTGGGCAGATCGCTCAGCTCGCGCCATTCGTCGATCAGCGTGAGCGATACCACCGCGGTGAGGCCGGTATTCACCAGGCTCATCACCACCGCCTTGCCCAGGTAGGCGTTCTTGCTCCCCATGCGCACACTCAGCTCGCTCAGCACCTCGCTGACCTGAACGATCGAGTATGGATTGTAGATTTCCATCACCAGAGCTTTTCTCTGGAGATTGATAATTGTGCCCCGCACCTGCTCGCCCTGCGAGTTGCGGAAACTAACCACCGGATCGATTTGCGTTTGGGAGTACACGGTATTGCGCCAGAGAAAACCGAGAAACGCTGCCGGCCGCCCAGTTCAACAATGCAACATTGACTGGCCGGGTACAGCTCGTAGGGCGATGGATCGCTGCGCTAGGCCAGTATCAGGGGGTACTGCTGGGATACATGTCGGTAATCGGTTGCGGGCATGGGCGTCCTGATGATGGCAGGCACGCGCGCGGCTACACCCTGGTAACTGTGACTAAGACTGAGACTGAGACTGAGACTGAGTGAGACTGTACTGAGTAGGACTGTAACCGAATCTTAGCGGATCATTGTACTGTGGGAGCCAAGTGCGGACAACACAACCTGCGCCAACCCGCCCGCCAAGCCGGAAACGACCGGAAACAGCAGTAAACAAAAAAGGCCGGGATTGCTCCCGGCCTTTTTTGTTTACTGCTTGCATGCGCAACGCTGCGGGACAAGCCCCGAGGACTCGCGATGCCTGTGTCGTCCGTCTTGGTCGGCCCCTGGCCGGCCCCGCTAGTCGACGCTTAGTCGGCCTTTACGCCTTCGACCTGGATCGCCAGCTTGACCTCGGGCTTGAAGCCCATTTTCACGCCGTAGTCGATACCGAAATCGGCACGGCTGAAGGTGCCCACCGCGTCAGCGCCACAGGCTTCGCGCTTGAGCATCGGATGCTGGATGCACTTGAACTCGCGGATCTGCAGCTTGACCGGCTTGGACACGCCGTGCAGGGTCAGCACGCCATCGACTTCGGTCGGCACATCGCCGTTGAACTTGGAGAACTTGCCCTTGTAGGTGGCTTCCGGGAAAGCCTCGACGTTGAACATGTCGGGGCCCTTCACGTGCTGGTTCAGCTTGCTGTTGCCAAAGTCGACCGAGGCGGGATCGATCTTGATGTCCACCGAGCCGGTCTTCGCAACACGATCCAGCGTCACCACGCCGCTCGACTTCTCGAACTTGCCGCGCCAGGTCGACAGGCCACCCAGGTGGTCGGCTTCGAAGCTTGGGTACGTGTGGGTGGGGTCGAGGTTGTAGGTGACCGTATTGGCGGATGCCACGCCGACGGCGGACAGGGCCGCGACAGCGGCGAGGATGGTGCGCAATTTCATGAGAGCTCCCGGCAAAAAGTTGGGGATGAACAGCAAAGGAATGGCAGGGAAGACAGGCGCTGCGCGCTTACTTCTTAGCCAAGGTCACGATACGGAATTTGATCTGGACATCGTCGGCCACCACGGAAGTGTCCTTCCATTCGCCGTCGCCGATGTTGTACACGGTGCGCTTGATCGGCAGCACGCCTTCAAACACCTGGCCGCCCGCGTCCTGGCGATAGCTTGCCGGAATCACGACGTCCTGGGTCTTGCCCTTGATGGTGAGCTTGCCCGCCACCTCGTACTTGCCGGCGGCGCCGGGCTTGATGCTGGTCGACTGGAACACCGCCTTGGGGTACTTGGCCGCATCGAACCAGTCGCGCCCCTTGACCTCCTTGGTGGTCTCGGCGTCGCCGATCTCGAAGCTGGACACGTCGATCTCGACCTTGGCCGAGGACGCTGCCAGCTTGGCGGGATCGAACGCGACCGTGGCATCGAACCTCTTGAACTTACCCTCCATCGGCACGCCGATCTGGCGTGCCGTCGCGGTGACCGAGCTCTTGGCTGCGTCGACCTGGGCCCAGGCGTAGTTGGCTGCGATGCCGGCAGTGGCCAGCGTGGCTGCCATCAGGAGCGCGCTCGGGCGGGGAATGCGTTTCATTAAAAACTCCTGTCGCTAAGAGGGCCTCGCGGCCCTCGGTCAATGTTCGGTTTGTCGGCTTACTTGAGGAACGGCAGCATGCGCGCCAGCGTGCCGTCGCGCTCGATGAACTGGTGCTTGATGGCAGCGGCCGCATGGACTACGACGATCACGGCCATCAGGTAGTTCAGCCAGATGTGGACCAGCTTGAGGATTTCCTTGAGCTCATCGTTCTTCTCGATCAGCGCGGGCAGCTGCCAGATGCCGAGGTAGACCACGGGAACCCCGGAAGCCGAGCTGTACAGGTAGCCCGTAATGGGCACCACCACAATCAGCGCGTAGAGCAGCAGGTGAGCCGCGTGCGCGGCCTTGGCCTGCCAGGCCGGGGTGCCCGCGGCGGGTGCCGGCACGCGGTGGGTGGCGCGCCACAGCACGCGCAGCACGGCGAAGGCAAAAACGGTTACGCCAATCCACTTGTGCCAGGAAAACAGCTTGAGCTTGAGCATCGACAAGCCTGGGATGCTGGTCATGTACAAGCCCAGCCCGAAGGCGGCGAAGATCAGCAGCGCGATGATCCAGTGCAGGCCGATCGCGGTGGCCCCATAGGCGGACGCCGACAGCGGCGCTGGGGCGGCTGCGGCGCGGGCGCTGGCTTTGGCTTGGGAATGCATGGATAAGGACCCCTGCCCTCGCGGGCGTTTCACAAACTTTTACTGAAAGGCAATAACTGCTGCTCTTTGAATTCTCGCATTATTGTGCGGCTGGCAGGTTGTGTCACTGTCTGAAATTCATGGAATCATTCAAACCATTTGAAGTGACATTTCGCCGCAGCCGGTAGGCCGCGCCAGCGCTAGCCGCCCATCAACAAAAAAAAGCCATCCTGGGGATGGCTTTTCTGGCAACGCGCCGGCCCGCAGGCCGGGAGAATCACACGCGTTCGGCGAGGCTGACGGCGCGGCCGATATAGGTGGCCGGGGTCATTTCCAGCAGCAGCTGCTTGGCGTCGTCGGGAATCGCCAGGCCGCCGATGAAGCTTTGCAGCGCCTCGCGCGAGATGCCCTTGCCGCGCGTCAGCTCCTTGAGCTGCTCGTAGGGATTGGGCACGCCAAAGCGGCGCATCACGGTCTGGACCGGCTCGGCCAGCACTTCCCAGCAGTTGTCGAGGTCTTCGTCCAGGCGCTCCGGGTTGGTTTCCAGCTTGCCCAGGCCGCGCAGGCAGGCCTCATAGGCCAGCAGGCTGTAGCCGAAGGCCACGCCCATGTTGCGCAGCACGGTGGAATCAGTCAGGTCGCGCTGCCAGCGCGACAGCGGCAGCTTCTCCGACAGGTGGCGCAGCACCGCGTTGGCCAGGCCCAGGTTGCCTTCCGAGTTCTCGAAATCGATCGGGTTGACCTTGTGCGGCATGGTCGACGAGCCGATTTCGCCGGCCTTGGTGCGCTGCTTGAAGTAGCCCAGCGAGATATAGCCCCAGATGTCGCGGTTCAGGTCGAGCAGGATGGTGTTGGCGCGGGCGATGGCGTCGAACAGCTCGGCCATGTAGTCGTGCGGCTCGATCTGGATGGTGTAGGGGTTGAAGGTCAGGCCCAGGCGCGTTTCGATCACCTGCCTGGAGAACGCTTCCCAGTCGAAGCTGGGATATGCCGACAGGTGGGCGTTGTAGTTGCCGACCGCGCCATTCATCTTGCCCAGCAGTTCCACGCGCTGGATGCGCTCGATGGCGCGCGCCAGGCGTGCCGCCACGTTGGCCATTTCCTTGCCCAGCGTGGTCGGGCTGGCCGGCTGGCCATGGGTGCGCGAGAGCATCGGCTGGCGGGCATTGGCGTGCGCCAGCTCCACCAGGCGCGCATGCACGCGCTGCAGCGTCGGCAGGATCACGCCTTCGCGGGCGCCCTTGAGCATCATGCCGTGCGAGGTGTTGTTGATGTCTTCCGAGGTGCAGGCGAAATGGATGAACTCGCTCGCGGCTTCCAGCTCGGCGTTGCCCTTGACCTGTTCCTTGAGCCAGTACTCCACGGCCTTCACGTCATGGTTGGTGACCGCCTCGATCTCCTTGATGCGCGATGCGTGGGCTTCGGTGAAGTTGTCCACCAGCGCCAGCAGGGCCGCTTCCGAGGCCGGCGAGAACTTCGGCATGTCGGGCAGGCCGGCTTGCGACAGCGCGGTCAGCCAGTGCACTTCCACCTTGACGCGGTTGCGCATGAAGGCAGCTTCCGAGAGCCACTCGCGCAGCGCATCGGCCTTGGAGGCGTAGCGGCCATCGATGGGAGACAGGGCGGTGAGCGGAGAGAGCGAGGAGGAAGACATGCTGGGAGACCGGAGGGATAGAGGGGTGGTTACGCAAGCGTGGCCGGGCGGGCAAATTGCGCGGGCACAATGGCCGGGCTAGGCCCTCGCGGGCCGAAGTGGCCGGTGACAAGGCCAAAACCGCTCTAAAGAGGGGAAATGGCAAAAAAACAGGTCCAATTCGCCTCAGAAAGAGACCAATTCGGCGCAAAAACCGACTGACGGCACGACGGAAAGCGGGCATTTTACCATCGCGCCCCGCCTTCTGTGGACGCGTTCGCGGCGCCGGCCGCCGCGCGCGTATCGGCATCACGACACGGGAGGCTGGCGCGGCCCACGCCCGGGCACATCCCGGGCGGGGCACGGGTATACTCGCGCTCGCCGATCCGCTAGCCTGTTATGAAGTGCATCGGGCATGCCGGCCGCGCGAGGCGCGGCCGATGCACTTCATAACAAGCTCGAGGGGAGTCCATGAAGCTGTATGCATCGCAAACCAGCCCTTACGCGCGCAAAGTGCGCGTAGTGATGGCGGAAAAGAAGATCGATTACCAGATGGTCGAGGTTGACGTGTGGTCGCCGGACACCACCATCTCCCAGTTCAACCCGCTGGGCAAGGTACCGTGCCTGGTCATGGAAGACGGCGGCGCGATTTTCGATTCGCGCGTGATCGTCGAGTACGTCGACACGCTGACGCCGGTCAGCCGGATGATCCCGCAGGCCGGGCGCGAACGCGTCGAGGTCCGTTGCTGGGAAGCGCTGGCCGACGGCCTGCTTGACGCCGCCCTGCTGGCGCGCCTGGAACACACGCAGCGCGAGCCGGAACAGCGCAGCGAGCGTTGGGTCAAGCGCCAGCTCGGCAAGATCGACGCGGCCGTGGCCGCCATCGCCGACGGCCTGGCCGACCGGCCCTGGTGCTCGGGCAACCATTACTCGCTGGCCGACGTGGCCGTGGGCTGCGCGTTGTCGTACCTCGACTTCCGCTTCCCGGACATCGCCTGGCGTGAGCGCCACCCGCGCCTCGCGGTGTACCAGGACAAGCTGGCCAAGCGCCAGTCGTTTATCGACACGGAACCGCCGCGCGCCTGAGCCTTACCTGCACCTCTTTCTGCGCCTCTTCCTGCGCGAAGATGAAAAACCGGCCATCGAGCCGGTTTTTTTCATGCCATCGCACTATCCGCGCATCACCGGATGATGCCGCCACCCAGGCAGACATCGCCGTCGTACAGCACCGCGGACTGGCCCGGCGTGACGGCCCACTGCGCCTGCGCGAAGGTCAGCTGCAGGGCATCGTCGCCCGCTGCCGTCACCGCGCAGGGCGCATCGCTCTGGCGGTAGCGCGTCTTGGCCGACAGCGTGGTGCCCACCGCCGGCCCGGTGCCCGCCACCCACGACAGGTCGGCAGCGTCGAGCGTGGACGTCAGCAGCCACGGATGCTCATGGCCCTGCACCACATACAGCGTGTTGCTGGCCATGTCCTTGCGCGCCACATACCAGGCGTCGCCATTGCCCGCGCGGCTGCCGCCCAGGCCGATACCCTTGCGTTGCCCCAGCGTGTAGAACGCCAGGCCGATGTGCTGGCCGACTTCCTTGCCGTCCGGCGTCTTCATCGGTCCCGGCTTGGTCGGCAGGTAGCGGTTGAGGAAATCGCGGAAGGGCCGCTCGCCGATAAAGCAGATGCCGGTGGAATCCTTCTTCTTGGCATTGGGCAGGCCAATCTCGGCAGCGATCTCTCGCACGCGCGTCTTGGGCATCTCGCCCAGCGGGAACAGCGTGCGCGACAACTGCGCCTGGTTCAGGCGGTGCAGGAAATAGCTCTGGTCCTTGGTATGGTCGAACGCCTTGAGCAGCTCGAAGCGGCCGGTGCCGGCGCCCGCGTGCGCCCCCGCTTCGCGCACGCGCGCGTAGTGGCCGGTGGCGATGGTGTCCGCGCCCAGCGACATGGCGTGGTCCAGGAAGGCCTTGAACTTGATCTCGGCATTGCACAGCACGTCGGGGTTGGGCGTGCGGCCCGCCGAGTATTCGCGCAGGAAGTCCGCAAAGACGCGGTCCTTGTACTCGGCGGCGAAATTGACCGCTTCCACGTCGACGCCGATCAGGTCGGCCACCGAGACCACGTCCAGCCAGTCCTGCCGGGTCGAACAGTACTCGCTGTCGTCGTCGTCTTCCCAGTTCTTCATGAACAGGCCGATCACCTCAAAGCCTTGATGCTTGAGCAGCCAAGCAGTCACCGACGAATCCACGCCGCCCGACATGCCCACCACCACGCGCTTGCCCTGGCTCATGACAGCGCTCCGCCGCCTACCACGGAGGGATGGGTGTAGAGGGCATCGAGCGCAAAGCGCTTGCCCGCCAGGTAGTCCTCGATGCAGGCCAGCAGCAGGGGCGTGCGATGGCGCTCGGGGCAGGCGCGGATTTCGTCAGCGCTCATCCACACGGTGCGCACGATGCCCACATCGAGCTGGCGCCCGGCATCGAGCGAGCCCAGCTCGCCGGTAAAGGCAAAGCGCACGTAAGTGATGTCGCCGCCCGGCCGCGTCGCGGTGCCGGCCGAGTGCGAGCGGGCGGTATAGCAGCCCAGCAGCGCGCGCGGCTCGAACGTGTGCGCGGTTTCTTCCATCGTTTCGCGGATGACGGCGTGGATCAGGCTCTCGCCCGGGTCGAGATGGCCGGCAGGCTGGTTCAGCCGCAGGCCGTCGGGGGTTTCTTCTTC
Organism: Cupriavidus sp. CuC1; assembly: GCF_044627735.1. Lineage (NCBI taxonomy): Bacteria > Pseudomonadati > Pseudomonadota > Betaproteobacteria > Burkholderiales > Burkholderiaceae > Cupriavidus > Cupriavidus sp. CuC1. The sequence goes on from NZ_JBIUHC010000013.1 coordinate 12,322, forward strand.
CACCAGCAGGAAGCGGCCGCCGTGTTCGATAACCGCGGCGACAGTGACGCTGGCCTTCCAGTCGTGTGACATGATGCACAAATTTTAGGCAATCCGGCATTCTACCGGTTGCCGCCCTTTCGCGCATCCGACGCCCCGCGCGCGCCGACGCTAGGCCGGCAGCAAAGTGCTCTCCACGTCCTCCACCGCCGGCAACGAAGCGATCACCTGATCCAGCCGTTCGCGCAGCGCGCGGCTGGCCGGCGCCAGTGGCCGCCTGACCTCGGAACCCGCCAGCCCGCACAATGCCAGCGCGGTCTTGACCGGGGCCGGATTGGGCTCGGAGAACAGCAGCGAGATGAGCGGCGCCAGGCTCGCAAACAGCGCACGCGCGGCGGCAACACGGCCCTGCGCCACCAGTTGCAGCAGCCGCACGAACAGATCCGGGCGGATATGGGCGCAAGCCGGCACCACGCCGTCGCCACCCGCCAGCAGGTGATCCAGCATGGCCGCGTCCTCGCCGCAGAAGACCGCGAGCCGATCATTGCCGGCGAGCTCGCGCAGCCCGGCCGCGTCGCACTCCTTGACCGCGACGATGCGCGGATGGGCCGCCAGCTGCTGCACCAAGGCGGGTGACATATTGCAGCCGGTGCGCTTGGGCACGTTGTAGAGCATCAGCGGGCGCCAGGTGGCATCCGCCACGCGCTCGACATGCCAGGCAATGCCCTCGTCGCCGGGGCGCAGGTAATACGGCGGCGGCACAAGGTAGCCCGCCAGGTCGAAGCGGTCCAGCTGGCGCACCTGCTCGCAGACCACGCGGGTATCCACGCCGCCGACGCCGGCCAGCACCGGCAGCGCGCCGTCCACCGCCTCCAGCACCGCGGCGGTGAACATCAGCCGCTCATCCGGCGTGAGCAGCCCGCCCTCCCCGGTCGTGCCCAGGATGACCAGCCCATCCACGCCGCTGGCCACATAGTGCGCGGCCAGGCGCTGCGCGCAGGCCAGGTCCGGCTCGCCGCCCTGCATCGGCGTCACCAGCGGCAGCCACAACGTCGCACGGCCGCCTTCGCGCAAGCCCGCCATCGTATTAGTGCGCGGCATGGTCTTGTCCGAGCATGGTGGTGACGCCGAACTCGGCGGCCGGCAAGGCCATCATGATGGCGTGCATGGCAGCGTCGCGGCCGCCGCGCTCGACTTCCACATGCAACGTGGTCTCGCCATGGCGGTGGTCCACCTCGACCACGTAGATGCGCGCCAGTTGCCCGATCGCGCGGTGCAGCGACTGGCGCAGCGCAAAGACCTGGCCCGACGCCACCTCCAGGCGCAGGCGGATCCAGCTGTGCGCGGTGTCCGCGCCAGGCGCGGGCACTGTGGCCTGCGCGGCTTCGATGCCGGAAGCATCAAGGCGCGCGGTGCGGGATTCGGTGCGGGAAAGACGGCGGCGCGGCACGGAGGCAAAGGCCACGGCAAGGCTCGACTGTCGCATTTGAGCGGGACCCGCGCTGGGCGGGTCGTCTGTTGGAGATGCAACCATGCTATGCATGGCCGCCTCAAGTTGATGCAGTTATCAAAGCCGCCGCCATCAAAATGTCATCAAGATGGCGGGGCGTGCTCAGAACGTCTTGGTGAGCGACGCGAAGGCGGCGGCCTTGCCGATATAACGGCCGGGCACATTGGTGTAGACCGACTTGTTGGCGTTGGTGTCGATGTAGGCGATCGCCAGCGCAAAGCCCTTGCCCAGGTCCTTGGTCAGCCCCAGCTTCCAATCCGTGTACGAGGCGTCCATGACATTCCTCACCTTCTGGTAGCCCACGTGCGCATTGAGCGTCAGGTCCCAGATATTGAGCGGCACATTGGCCGACAGGTCCACGTAGTAGCTGTTCTTGCTGTCGTTGAAGCCGAACAGGTTGGTCACTGCGTGCGAGTACTTCAGGAACACCGGGCCATAGCCGATTCCGCCATACAGCTCCGTCGTGTACGGGCGTGTGTAGCCTGCCGGATAGTCGCCGGGGTAGTAGTACTCCAGCACGCCCACGTCATAGTTCCATTCGAGCCCGCCCAGCGTGAGGGTGTTCTTGAAGCCGCCGTAGAAATCCATCTCGATCGGCGCCGACACCTTCGCATTGCTGTCGCCAAGCCAGCTGATGCTGGAGTTCCAGTTGCCCACGTAGAGGCCGCTCGCATGCGTGTAGTCGAACCCGCCCTGGATCGCCGGGCGGCGGTTGGACTGCATCAGGCCCCGGTAGCGATATTCGCTGGCCAGCGTGACGTTGGCCATGAAGGTGTGCGGCGACGCGTCGGCTGCGGCGGCATCGGGCGCGCCCTGCGCGAAGGCGGCGGGCGCGGCGAGAAGCGTGGCGCAAGACAAGGTAGCGAGGCAGGCGTGCGAAACGTTGAAGCGAAGGGCAGTCATGGATAACTTGCCAATGGGGAAAGGCATCGATCGGTGGGCAGCCACCTATCAGGCGATGGCGCAAGCCGCGGCGAGCGTCAGGACGACAGTGGCCGCGGCGCGACCGGAACAGTACAGGCACGCGCCTAAAATCGGTGTCAAGAAAACAGCGGCCTGCCAAGGGATGGCGTAAAAATCGTCAACGGGACGTCCTGGCACGTCGTGGCACGGCCTGGCATGCACCGGCAAGTCTTGCGAGGGGCGATGCGGTTGCGCAAAAGCCGACCGGCCGGTCCCCACATATCGTCAGATTCCTGTAAGCTGCGAAAAAATTGTGCGCTGCGTTTGGCCTGGCCGAGCGCATGGCAGACACAAGGGGCAGACACCAAAGGGCCAAAGACGTCCGCCCGCTTAGCAGATCAGCGGCATTGTCAGAATGAACCGAAGCGGTTCTGGCAGGCGCGTTGCCATGTCGTACCAGTCGTACGACAAGCTCGCGCCCCAACGCCAGAATCATTTTGACAGCGCCTCAAAGACGCCAGCAAAAGGAGAAATTGACGATGCACATCGGCATCCCGCAGGAGATGCGGGCAGGTGAGACTCGTGTCGCCGCCACCCCGGAGACGGTCAAGAAGTACGTGACCCAGGGCCATCAGGTCATCGTCCAGTCGGGAGCCGGCGTACGCGCCAGCGTGCCGGACTCGGCGTATGAGGCCGTCGGCGCCACCATTGGCACCGCGGCACAAGCCTTCGGCGCGCAGTTGGTGCTCAAGGTCCGCGCCCCCATTGATGCCGAGCTCGCGCTGATGAAGCCGGGCGCCGTGCTGGTCGGCATGCTCAATCCCTTCGACGCAGAAAACAACGCCCGCATGGCCAGCGCCACGCTGACGGCCTTCGCGCTGGAAGCCGCGCCGCGCACCACGCGCGCGCAGAGCATGGATGTGCTGTCCTCGCAGGCCAATATCGCCGGCTACAAGGCTGTGCTGATCGCCGCCCACCATTACCAGCGTTTCATGCCCATGCTGATGACCGCCGCCGGCACCGTCAAGGCGGCCCGCGTGCTGATCCTCGGCGCCGGCGTGGCGGGCCTGCAGGCCATCGCCACCGCCAAGCGGCTGGGCGCGGTCATCGAAGCCTCCGACGTGCGCCCCGCCGTCAAGGAACAGATCGAATCCCTGGGCGCCAAATTCCTCGAAGTGCCGTTCGTCACCGACGAAGAGCGCGAGATCGCGCAAGGCGTGGGCGGCTATGCCCGCCCGATGCCGCCCGACTGGATGCGGCGCCAGGCGGAGCTCGTGCACGAGCGCGCCAAGGCCGCCGACATCGTCATCACCACGGCGCTGATCCCGGGCCGCCAGGCGCCGGTGCTGCTCAAGGAAGAGACCGTGCAGGCCATGAAGCCCGGCTCGGTGGTGGTCGACCTGGCCGCGGCGCAGGGTGGCAACTGCCCGCTCACGGTAGCTGACGAAGTGGTGGAACGCCACGGCGTCACGCTGATCGGGCACACCAACCTGGCCAGCATGGTGGGGGCGGACGCATCGGCCCTCTATGCGCGCAATGTGCTCGACTTCCTCAAGCTCGTCATCGACAAGGACGGCCAGTTCACCTTGAACCTGGAGGACGACATCGTCGCAGCCTGCCTGATGTGCAAGGATGGCCAGGTGGTCCGCGGCGCCTCCTGAAGCGGCTCTGGGCCCATCGCGGCCCGGCCGTTTTAGAATGGCGCCAGGCGGTTCCGGCCAGGCACGCGGTCTAGCGCCGCTGCCGGCATTCGCCGGCACGGCCGGCCAACGCCCAGGCACCGGAATCATTCCAGGTGGCCCATCGGGACGCAAGCCCAAGGGCCCGCATACAAGCTCATCCAGCATCAACCAAGGACGTATCACCCATGCAACGCATCATGCTCCGCGCCAAGCTCCATCGTGTCACCGTGACGCAGGCGGACCTCAACTACGAGGGCTCATGCGGCATCGACGAGAATCTGCTCGAAGCAGCCGACATGAAGGAGTTCGAGAAAATCGAGCTGTACAACGTCAACAATGGCGAGCGTTTCTCCACCTACATCATCAAGGGCGTGCGCGGCAGCGGCGAGATCTCGCTCAACGGGGCAGCCGCACGGCGCGCGCACCTGGGTGACCATCTCATCATCTGCACCTACGCGCCGATGAGCGACGAGGAGATCGCCACCTATAAGCCGAAGATCATCCTGGTGGACGACAACAACGCCATCAAGGAAATCAAGAAGGTGTAAGCGGATCCAGCCACCCGCGCCGGCAGCCAGCGCCGGCGCGGGTGGCACAGAGACAGCAAGCAGCAGGCGGCATCGATGCAATAGGCGCCCGCACGCGCCTGGCCAGGCAAAAGAACACGGGACAACCGCGCAGCGAAGGCATTCAAGCAACGGAGGAGAAGTCGATGGAACTGGTGAACCACACGGTGATCAACCTGATCATCTTCGTGCTAGCGATCTACGTGGGTTACCACGTGGTCTGGACGGTGACGCCCGCGCTGCACACCCCGCTGATGGCAGTGACCAATGCGATCTCGGCCATCATCATCGTCGGCGCCATGCTGGCTGCCGGCCTGACCGAGGGCACCGTGGGCCGCACCATGGGCACGCTGGCAGTCGCGCTCGCCGCGGTCAACGTGTTCGGTGGCTTCCTGGTGACGCAGCGCATGCTGGAGATGTTCAAGAAGAAGGAACCCAAGGCCAAGGCCGGCAAGGGTCATGAGGAGGGCGCCAAGTGAGCATGAACCTCGTCACCCTGCTCTACCTGCTCGCCTCGGTGTGTTTCATCCAGGCGTTGAAGGGCCTGTCCCATCCTAGCTCCGCGCGGCGCGGCAATGCCTTCGGCATGATCGGCATGGCCATCGCCGCAGTGACCACGCTGGTGCTGATCGCCAAGCTCAAGAATGAGTTCCTGGCCATCGGCGCGGGCCAGTCGTCAGTCGCCGAAGGCATGGCGCTGATCTTTGGCGCGCTGGTGGTCGGCGGCGGCATCGGCGCCTTTGTGGCGCGGCGGGTCGAGATGACCAAGATGCCCGAACTGGTGGCCGCCATGCACTCACTGATCGGTATGGCAGCGGTCTGCATCGCGGTGGCCGTGGTGGCCGAGCCGTCGGCGTTCAGCATCACGCCGCCGGGCTCGCACGATATCCCGTTTGGCAATCGCATCGAGCTGTTCATCGGCTGCTTTGTGGGTGCCATCACCTTCTCCGGTTCGGTGATCGCTTTCGGCAAGCTGTCGGGCAAGTACAAGTTCCGCCTGTTCCAGGGCGCCCCGGTGTCGTTCGCCGGGCAGCACCTGCTGAACCTGCTGCTGGCGGTGGCCATGATCGGCTTCGGCATCATCTTCTGCCTGTCGCAGGACTGGATTCCGTTCCTGCTGATGCTGGCGATCGCCTTCGTGCTGGGCGTGCTGATCATCATCCCGATCGGCGGCGCGGACATGCCGGTGGTGGTATCGATGCTCAATTCATACTCGGGCTGGGCGGCGGCGGGCATCGGCTTCTCGCTCAACAACCCGATGCTGATCATTGCCGGCTCGCTGGTGGGATCCTCCGGTGCCATCCTCTCGTACATCATGTGCCGCGCGATGAACCGCTCGTTCTTCAACGTGCTGCTTGGCGGCTTTGGCGGCGCGCCCGCGGCGGCCGCTGCCGGCGGCCAGGCGCAGCGCAACGTGAAGTCCGGCTCGGCCGACGACGCGGCCTTCCTGATGGGCAATGCCGAGACCGTGATCATCGTGCCGGGCTACGGCCTGGCGGTGGCGCGCGCGCAGCATGCGCTCAAGGAACTCACCGAGAAGCTGGTCGAGAAGGGGGTGACGGTGAAGTACGCCATCCACCCGGTGGCGGGCCGCATGCCGGGCCATATGAACGTGCTGCTGGCCGAGGCCGAGGTGCCTTACGACCAGGTCTTCGAGATGGAGGACATCAACAGCGAGTTCGGCCAGGCGGATGTGGTGCTGGTGCTGGGCGCCAACGACGTGGTGAACCCGGCCGCCAAGACCGATCCCAACTCGCCGATTGCCGGCATGCCGATCCTGGAAGCCTACAAGGCCAAGACCATCATCGTGAACAAGCGTTCGATGGCTGCCGGCTACGCGGGCCTGGACAACGAGCTGTTCTACATGGACAAGACCATGATGGTGTTCGGCGACGCCAAGAAGGTGGTGGAAGACATGGGCAAGGCGGTCGAGTAAGCACGCCGGAAGACCGGATACGGGCAGCCGCCCGTATCCACCGCCACGAAAAGCGCGACACTGTCGCGCTTTTTTCCATCCCGCCGCGGTCCGGTTGCGCAGGAGCGCGAGCGCGCTATACTGGTTTCCGGTCACCGGCCATGGCACGCGCCGGTCATCCAAAAAGGGCCAGGTGTAGTCCAGCGCGGTGGGCCGCTCCGAACCGATCCGTCCGCTGGCCTTGCCGCGCCGGATCCCCAGCCGCGCCAAACCACCCGCCCGAAGTGTCTGCCGACACCGGAGCCGAACGCAACATGACATTCAACCCCCAGGACAGGAATCTGTCGGTCTTCCATCACCCGATCCTCACGGTGCTCGTCGACGACAGTAAATCGTTCATCGACAGCCTGGCGTTCCAGATGGATCCGTCGCGGCCGGTGGTGACCTTCACCGATCCCCGCGAAGCCCTGCAATGGATCCGCGAGACCTACACCACACGCTCGACCGGCTTCCTGCCCGTGCGGGTCACGCACGACGACCTGACCTTCCTGACCGAGCGGCGCACCGTGCAGCTCGATATCGACCGCATCTACCGGCAAATCCACGATTACAACCGCTTTGTGCAGCCTGGCGTGATCGTGGTGGATTATTCGATGCCGCAGATGAACGGGCTCGAATTCTGCCAGGCCTTGCAGGACCTGCCGTGCAAGACCATCCTGCTGACCGGCACCGCCGACGAAGGCATTGCCGTGCAGGGCTTCAACCACGGGCTGATCGACCGCTACGTGAAGAAGCACGACAGCAATATGGTGGAGCGGCTGGACCAGGAGATCGACGCGCTCCAGCAGCAGTATTTCGCCACCCTGTCGCGCACGCTGCGCGACCTGCTGACGCGCCACTCGTTTTCCTTCCTGTCGGATCCGGCGATCTGCGAGCGGGTGCGCCAGGTCACCGCGCGCTACGGCTTTGTCGAGTACTACCTCTACCCCAACCCGGCCGGCATCCTGATGCTGACGGCGCAGGGCCAGGCCACGCTGATGGTGATCGAGACGCGCGCCGGCCTGATCAACCAGGTGGAATCCGCGGAGGCTTACGATGCGCCGGCGGCCCTGATCGAGGGACTGCGCGAGGGCCGCATCGTGCCTTTCTTCTGGCCGGGCAACGGCATGTACACGCCGGCCTGCATCGACTGGGAGCAATATTGCCTACCGGCCGAGCGCTGCGAAGGGCGTGAGGATTATTTCTACGCGCTGTTCGACCTGCCGCGCCATTTGCTGCAGGAGCCGGTGGTCAGCTTCCAGGGCTTCCTGGACGATTTTGCCCGTCACCCCGAGCGGGTCACCGGGCGCGCGCCGCGCTAAGCCGGGTAGCACGACGAGACAGGAGAGGCCAACTCCCCTGTCCTGGCCGCATCAGGCCGAAGGCTGCGCCGGGGCGCTGCGGTTGCCGCCTCGCACCATGTCGAAGCGGAACAGCCGGCACTCGATGTTGCCGTTGTACAGCGGCGTGCGGCGCGACTCCTTGAGCCGCAGGCGGCGCGGCAGCGTCAGGTCGCCCGTGAACACCCATGCCTGCCAGCCAGCGAAATGCTGCTTGAGCGTGGTGGCAAAGGCGCTGGCGAACTGATTGGCGGCTTCGTCGTCGATCTCGTCGACCGGCGCTTCGTCCATCGGCCGGCGGCGTTCTCCCCGCACGGCAATCCGCTCGCCATACGGCGGGTTCATCAGCATCAGGCCGGGCGCCGCGAACGGCGGCTGCGCAAAGCGCGCATCCACCTGCTTCAGGCGCACTTCGCCCGGCAAGCCCGCGCGTTCCCAGTTGGCTTGCGACATCGACAGCAGGTCGGTGGAAATATCGCTGCCTGCAAGCTCCAGGGGCTCGGACGCAACGCGTTTGCGCGCTGCCTCCTCATCGTCCCGCGCAGCCGCCTTCAGCGCATTCCACGTTTTGTTGTCGGCGCCCTTGAGGCGCTCGAAGCCAAAGCTGCGGTTCGCGCCAGGAGCGAGGCCGAGGGCCACCTGGGCCGCTTCCACCAGGAAGGTGCCGCTGCCGCACATCGGATCGTAGAACGGGCGTTCGGTCTGGCCTGGCACCCAGCCGGCGAGGCGCAAGATGCCGGCGGCCAGGTTTTCCTTCAGCGGCGCCTCGCCCTTCTCCAGGCGCCAGCCCCGCTTGAACAGCGGCTCGCCCGAGGTGTCGAGGTAGAGCGTGCAATCGTGTTCGGTCAGGTGGGCATAAATCCGCACATCCGGATTCACGGTATCGACGCTGGGGCGCTCGCCCAGGCGCTCGCGCATGGCGTCGCACACGCCATCCTTGATGCGCAGCGCGATGAAATTCAGGCTCTGCAACGGCGAGCGATGCGACGTGACGTCCACCCGGAGCGTATCGTCCGTCGAGAACCACTGATCCCAGCGCTGGGCGCGCACGAGGTCATAGATGTCGTCTTCGCGCCGGTAGCCGCGGTTGGCGACCCGCATCAGCACCCGGCTGGCAATGCGCGAGTGCAGGTTGACCGCATAGGCCGCGGCCATCTCGCCCGAGAAAGTGACGCCACCGGGCATTTCGCGATGGACCTGGATGGGGGCGAGCCTGGCCAGGCCGGGCCGGGCTGCGATCTCGTGCAACTCTTCGGCAAGTGCGCTCTCGAGGCCGCGCGGGCAGGAGGCAAAAAAGGCTTGGGACATGGCTTGGGAATTCCTGCAAACAAAAACGTCCGCCGTAGCGGACGGGGTCAGATAGCGCGCAGTGTACCGCGCTCCGGGGCTTCAGCCCGCCGCGAGCGCGCGATCGAGGAAGTCCAGGCGGTCCTGGCCCCAGAAAGGCTGGCCGTCATAGACGTACCACGGCGCGCCGAACGCGCCGATGGAAACCGCGTCCTGCGTGTGCTGCGTATAGGCTGCCTGCACGGCCTGCGCGTCGCTCGCCTTGAGCAGCGCCGTGCCTTCCAGGCCGATGCTGTCGGCCAGCTGCGCCAGCGTGGCGGCGTCGGCGATATTGCGTTGCTCGGCCCACAGGGCACGGCCAATGACGCCGATCAGCTCCATCGCGCGGGCAGTGCCGTGGGCCAGCTGCACGGCGATGACCAGCTTGCTGGCGGCGTCACCGGAGACCGGGAAAAAGGTTGGCTGCGGGTTCAGCGGCAGGCCGAGGAATTCGCTCCAGCGGGCCAGCTCGACCAGCCGGTAGGCCTGGCGCTGCGGCGGACGCTGCGCCAGCGGCAAGCCGCCCGAAACGGAGAACACGCGGCCCAGGTCGCAGGGCTTGATATTGACCTGCACGCCATGCTTGGCCGCAATCGCGGTGAAGCGTTCGTGGCCAAGGTAGACGAAAGGCGATTGCGGGGTGAGGTAGTAGTCGACCTGCTTGCTCATCATGTCCTCTGGACGGGGTGGGGCGAGACAACCGCGCGGGCAATGCGGTAATGCTGCGTGAAACGAATTAAATACGATACGAGAAAAAACCGAAACCCGGCGGCCCGCGAAGGCGACGCGCGCGGGAGCCGGCCAGCGCTCGTCAGAACGGCTTGACCACCACCAGGATCACCACCGCCAGCAACACCAGCACCGGCAACTCGTTGAACCAGCGATAGAACGTATGCGACCGCGCATTGCGCCCGCCTTCGAACTTTTTCAGCAGCACGCCGCAGCCGTGGTGATAGCCGATCAGCACCACGACCAGCGCCAGCTTGGCATGCATCCAGCCCTGCCCCGGACCGCGCCCGATGCCGTAGCCGATATACAGCCACAGCCCGAACACCAGCGCCGGCACCGCCAGCATGGTCATGAAGCGGTAGAGCTTGCGCGCCATCAGCAACAGTCGCTGCACGCTGGCCGGCTCGCGCTCCATGGCGAGGTTGACGAAGATGCGAGGCAGGTAGAACAGGCCAGCGAACCAGGAGACAACGAAGACGATGTGCAGCGCTTTAACCCAGAGCATCTGGCCTTTTTCTAGTTGGGTTCCCGTGGGAACAGTGGGGACAGCGGGGACAGCGGGGATCCGGGACGAGATGCGCAACGCATCCCGTTCAGGTACGGATCTCGCCGTGGCCGAACACCACGTACTTCAGCGAGGTCAGGCCCTCCAGCCCCACCGGGCCGCGCGCGTGCAGCTTGTCGTTGGAGATGCCGATCTCGGCGCCCAGGCCATACTCGAAGCCATCGGCGAAGCGCGTCGACGCATTGATCATCACGCTGGCCGAGTCCACCTCGCGCAGGAAGCGCATGCCGGTGGTGTAGTTCTCGGTGATGATGGAATCGGTATGCGCCGAGCCGTAGGTGTTGACGTGCTCGATGGCCTCGTCCAGCCCGGCCACCGTGCGGATCGCCAGCACCGGCGCCAGGTACTCGAGCCGCCAGTCTTCCTCGGTGGCGTCGACCAGGCCGGTGAAGCCGGCCGCTTCCAGCGTGGCGCGGGTGGCGGCGCAGACACGCAACTCCACGCCCTTTTCCTGGTAGATGCGGCACAGCGGCGGCAGCGCCGCGGCGGCGACATCGCGCGCGACCAGCAACGTCTCCATGGTGTTGCAGGGCGCGTAGCGCTGGGTCTTGGCGTTGTCGGCAACGCGCACCGCCTTGTCCAGGTCGGCGTCGGTATCGATATAGACGTGGCAGATGCCGTCCAGGTGCTTGATCATGGGCACCCGCGCTTCTTCCATCAGGCGCGCGATCAGGCTCTTGCCGCCGCGCGGCACGATCACGTCGACGTATTCGGTCATGGTGATGAGGCGGCCGACCGCGGCGCGGTCGGTGGTCGAGATCACCTGCACCGCTTCGGGCGGCAGGCCGGCGGCGGCCAGGCCCTCGGCCACCAGGGCGGCCAGCGCGGTGTTAGAGTCGATCGCCTCGGAGCCGCCGCGCAAGATGGTGGCGTTGCCCGACTTCAGGCACAGCGCGGCTGCATCGATGGTCACGTTGGGGCGCGACTCGTAGATGATGCCGATGACGCCCAGCGGCACCCGCATCTGGCCCACCTGGATGCCGGTGGGACGGAATTTCATGTTGCTGATCTCGCCGATCGGGTCCGCCAGCGCGGCGATCTGCTCCAGGCCGGCGGCCATGGTGTCGATGGCCTTGTCCGAAAGCGTCAGGCGGTCGATGAAGGCAGCATCCTGGCCGTTGGCGCGGGCACGTTCCACATCGCCGGCGTTCACGGTCTTCAGGTGCGCGGCGTCGCGGCGGATGGCGGCGGCGATGGTCAGCAGCGCGCGATTCTTGTCGGCGGTGGAGGCGCGCGCCATGGCGCGGGAGGCGGCGCGGGCCTGCTGGCCGACGCGGTCCATGTACTGCTTGAGATCGAGCTCGTTCATATTCCTGGCCAGGGGACCCGGCCCTCAATGCTTGGTTTTTTGTCGGCTACGGCTGGCAATGCTGGCAGTGCAGGCAACTGGCGATCCGTCGCCGTTGACTGCGCCGCGGGCTTACCGGGCGATGGTCAGCGCCAGCTGCAGCAGGCCATCCCAGGGTTCGGCCGGCATGCCCTCGGCGCGCAGGCCCTTGACCTGCCGGTCCAGCTTGGCGGCCATGCCCAGCGCGGCTTCCAGCTGCGCCAGCGAGAGGCGCTGCGCGGCCTGCGGCACCAGCTTTTCGCGCGGGCCCCAGATACGCAGTTCGCGCGTCAGGACGCCAATCTGCTTGCCTGCCGCCAGCCCTTGCCGGACCTTGGATAATACGCGAATTTCCTCGGTCAGCGCCCACAGCACCAGCACCGTGGCCTCACCCTCCCCGCGCAGCCCCTCGAGCATGCGCACCAGGCGCGGCACGTCGCCGCTCAGCATGGCTTCGGAGAGCTTGAAGACGTCGTAGCGGGCCACGTTGAGCACCGCATCGTGCACCTGCTCGAAGCTCAGCGGGCCCGCGGGATACAGCAGCCCGAGCTTCTGGATTTCCTGGTGGGCGGCCAGCAGGTTGCCTTCGACCTTGTCGGCGATGAACTGCAGCGCGCGCCGGCCCGGTTCGCCGGGCTCGACCCGCTGCTGCTGCAGCGCCAGCCGCTCGCCGACCCAGGCGGGCAGCCGGGTGCGGTCAACCGAATCGACCTTGATCGACACGCCGGCGGCGTCCAGCGCCTGGAACCAGGCCGACTTGGCCGTGGCGAAGTCCAGCCGCGGCAGCGTGATGAACATGACCACGTCCGGCGAAGGCTGGGCAGCCACCGCGCGCAGCGCCTCGCCGCCGTCCTTGCCGGGCTTGCCGGAGGGAATCCGCAACTCGACGATCTTGCGGTCGCCGAACAACGACATCGATTGCTGCGCCTGCACCACATGGCCCCAGTTGAAGCCGCGCTCGGACGACAGCACCTCGCGCTCCGTGAAGCCAGACTCGCGCGCGGCCTGGCGCAGGCGGTCGACCGCCTCGAGCACCAGCAGGTGCTCGTCGCCATGCACCACGTAGAGCGGTGCCAGGCCGCGTCCCTTGGCCTGGCGCAGGTGCGCTTCGAGTCCGTCGAGCTTGAGCTGCATGCCGTGCGCTTCTTTCCTCTGTCCTTACCGTGTTGGGCTTTCCGGGCGGCGCTTGTTGCGCGGCTCAGATGGCCTTGACCGCGCTCAGCCGGCGAATCAGCTGCTGCACGATGTCACGCTGCATATCGCGATAGAGCTGCTGCTCTTCGTAATCCTTGGCCAGCGTGTTGGCTTCGTTGTAGGTCAGGTCGCGCGTGAGCACCAGCTGCGACGGCGCGATCAGTTCCTGGCCGCCGGCATCGCGCAGGCGGAAGGTGAAGCGCTGCGTCAGGCGGTATTCCCGCACCACGCCGGTGGTGGTGATCGACAGCACCGTCTTGGTACGCGTGTCCTGCAGCACATCGAGCAGGGCATCCGCTTCTTTCGGGTCGGTCACGATCTGCGTGTCCGAGCCGTTGCGGATGGCGCGGCGCAAATCGGAGCCCATCAGCGTATTGGGCGGAATGCTCACATACAGCCGCTTGAACGCGAAGTCCGCGTTGCCGCGCATGTGAAACCCGCAGCCGCCCAGCAGGCCGGCCAGCAGCAGCGTGGCCAGGACCTTGCGGCGGCCCTGCAGCGGTCGATCCAGCTTCTGTCCATCCATATGGGCAGCTCCCTTGTTGGCTTCTCTCGGCGCTGGTTAGAGCACCACGTTAAAGAACCACGTTAACGAGGCGGCCCGGGACCACCACGATCTTCTTCGGCGCGGCGCCGTCGGCAAACTTGGCAACGATCTCGCTGGCAGCAGCCATGGCCTCGATGGCCGCGCGCTCGGCATCGGCCGGCACCTTCAGGCTGCCGCGTACCTTGCCATTGATCTGCAGCACGAGGTCCAGCTCGCTTTGCACCAGCGCGGATTCGTCCACCTGCGGCCAGGCTGCGTCGAGCAGGTCGCCGTACTGCGTGGCGTAGCCCAGTTCCTGCCACAGCCCGTGGGTGACGTGCGGCACCACCGGGTACAGCACGCGCAGCAGGATGCCCAGGCACTCGCGGCGCGCGGCGGGCGTGGCCTCCTTGGCGTCCTCCAGCGCGTTGAGCATCTTCATGGTGGCGGACACCACCGTGTTGTACTGGATGCGCTGGTAGTCGTAGTTGGCCTGCTTGAGCACGCTGTGGATCTCGCGGCGCAGCGCTGCATCGGCGTCGCCGGACGGCGCACCATTGCCGCCCGCGGCGATCGCCTCGGCGTTGGCATAACCGTAGTTCCACACCCGGCGCAGGAAGCGCGAGGCGCCCTCCACGCCCGAGCCGCTCCACTCGAGCTGCTGCTCGGGCGGGGCGGCGAACATGACGAACAGGCGCGCGGTATCGGCGCCGTACTGGTCGATCAGGGCCTGCGGGTCGATGCCGTTATTCTTGGACTTCGACATCTTCTCCACGCCGCCGATCACCACCGGCTGGCCATCGGCCTTGAGCACGGCGCCCAGCGGGCGGCCGCGCTCATCGGTGCTGACATCGACTTCGGCCGGGTTGTACCAGGTCTTCTTGCCGGCCGCGTCCTCGCGGTAGTAGGTGTCGTTGAGCACCATGCCCTGCGTGAGCAGGTTCGAGAACGGCTCGTTGAACGTGACCAGGCCCATGTCGCGCATGACCTTGGTCCAGAAGCGGGCGTACAGCAGGTGAAGGATCGCGTGCTCGATGCCGCCGATGTACTGGTCCATCGGCATCCAGTAGTCGTTGCGGCCGTCGACCATGGTGGCCGCATCCGGGCAGGTATAGCGCATGTAATACCAGCACGAATCGATGAAGGTATCCATGGTGTCGGTCTCGCGGCGCGCCGGCTTACCGCACGACGGGCAGGTGCACGCGAGGAAACGCGGATCCTTGGCCAGCGGGTTGCCGGTGCCGTCCGGCACCAGGTCTTCCGGCAGCACCACAGGCAGGTCCTGCTCCGGCACCGGCACCACGCCGCAGTCGTCGCAATGGATCAGCGGGATCGGCGTGCCCCAGTAGCGCTGGCGCGAGATGCCCCAGTCGCGCAGGCGCCAGGTGATCTTCTTTTCGCCCAGGCCCTTGGCGCCCAGATCGGCTGCGATGGCTTCCACCGCGGCCTTGTAGTCCAGGCCGTCGTATTTGCCACTATGGATGCAGGTGCCGTGTTCCTTGTCGCCGTACCATTCCTGCCAGGCTTCGGTGGAGAACGGCTGGCCCTTGACGTCGACCACTTGCTTGATCGGCAGGCCGTACTTGTTGGCAAAGGCAAAGTCGCGCTCGTCGTGCGCGGGCACGCCCATCACGGCGCCGTCGCCGTAGCTCATCAGCACGTAGTTGCCGACCCACACCTCGACCTGCTCGCCGGTGAGCGGGTGCACCACCTTCAAGCCGGTGGGCATGCCCTTCTTTTCCATGGTCGCCATATCGGCTTCCGCCACCGAGCCATGCTTGCACTCGTCGATAAAGGCGGCCAGCTCAGGATTGGTGGCGGCGGCATGGGTGGCCAGCGGGTGCTCGGCGGCGACCGCGCAGAAGGTCACGCCCATGATGGTGTCGGCGCGCGTGGTGAACACGTACAGCTTGCCGTCGCCGATCAGCTTGCCGTCGTCGCCCGCGATGGCATGTGGGAAGGCGAAGCGCACGCCCACGCTCTTGCCGATCCAGTTCTGCTGCATGATCTTGACGCGCTCGGGCCAGCCCAGGTCGTCCAGATCGCCGAGCAGTTCCTCGGCATAGTCGGTGATGCGCAGGTAGTACATCGGGATCTCGCGCTTTTCAACCAGCGCGCCCGAGCGCCAGCCGCGCCCGTCGATGACCTGCTCGTTGGCCAGCACGGTCTGGTCGACCGGGTCCCAGTTCACCGTACCGGTCTTGCGGTAGGCGATGCCTTTTTCCAGCATCTTGAGGAACAGCCACTGGTTCCAGCGGTAGTAGTCCGGGCTGCAGGTCGCGACTTCGCGCGACCAGTCGATGGCCAGGCCCATCGACTGCATCTGCCGCTTCATGTAGGCGATGTTGTCGTAGGTCCAGGCCGCCGGCGCCACGCCATTGTTGAGCGCGGCGTTTTCCGCCGGCATGCCGAACGCATCCCAGCCCATCGGCATCAGCACGTTGTGCCCGTTCATGCGCAGGTGGCGCGCCATCACGTCGTTGATGGTGTAGTTGCGCACGTGGCCCATATGCAGCTTGCCCGACGGGTAAGGCAGCATCGAGCAGGCATAGAACTTGGGCTTCTCGCTGCCGTCGGCCAGCTTCGCCTCTTCCGACACACGGTAGGCATCGATGGCTTGCCAGTGTTGCTGGGCGGCTTGTTCAACGGCGGAGGGAAGGTATTTGTCTTGCATGTTCAGGACAACGGCGCGGTGCGTTGGCGTGCGAAAAGCGTGGAAAAGATAAGCGGCGGGCAAGCCTTGCGGCGCCCGCCTGCACTGGAGCGGCGAAAGTGCCGATTATAACCGTCGGCACTTGCGGCGCAGGGCCTGCCGGGGCCTTACTTCAGGCCGAGTACGTCCTGCATGTCGAACAGGCCGGTGGGCTTGTCGGCCAGGAAGCGCGCCGCGCGTAGCGCGCCCTCGGCATACGACTGGCGGCTGGACGACTTGTGCGTGATCTCGATGCGCTCGCCGATGCCGGCGAACATCACGGTGTGGTCGCCCACGATATCGCCGCCGCGCACGGTGGCAAAGCCAATGGAGTTGGGGTCGCGCGGCCCGGTGTGGCCTTCGCGGGAGAACACGCCGCAGGTCTTCAGATCGCGGCCCAGCGCCTTGGCCACCACCTCGCCCATCGCCAGCGCGGTGCCCGACGGGGCATCCACCTTATGGCGGTGGTGCGCCTCGATGACTTCGATGTCGTAGCCGGAAGAAAGCAGCTTGGCGGCGACTTCCAGCAGCTTGAACGTGGCGTTGACGCCCACGCTCATATTGGCCGAGAACACCACGCCGATGTGCTTGGCAGCTTCGGCGATGGCGGCACGGCCGGCGTCGTCGAATCCGGTGGTGCCGGTGACCACCTTGACGCCCAGGCGCCTGGCCGCTGCCAGGTGCACGAGCGTGCCCTCGGGCCGGGTGAAGTCGATCAGGCAGTCCGCACCGGCAAGGGCAGCCTCGATATCCGAGGTGACCGCCACGCCGGTGGTACGGCCCAGCAGCAGCCCGGCATCCTGGCCCAAGGCCGGGGCGCCCGGCACATCCAGCGCGCCCGACAGGGTGAAGCCTTCGGTGGAGAGTACGTGTTCGATCAACATGCGGCCCATGCGGCCGGAGGCACCTGCGATGGCGATATTCATGGCGTGTCAGCAGTCAAAAAACAAGCCGGCCGCGTGACGCGGCCGGCATTCGGGCCCGATGGCTCAGTTGGTCGGGCTGGCGGCTGCCGGCGCGGCAGCAGCAGGCGCTGCGGCGGGGGCCGCATCCGGGGTTGCTGCCGGGGTCGCCGCCACTTCCGAAGCCGCGGCAACGGTTTCGGCCGGCGCCTTAGGCGTCGGTGCCTTGCCCGCCTGCATGGCCTTCATGCCGTCGATTTCGGCAATCAGCTCGTATTCGGACGGCAACTCGTCGCCGCCGAACTTGGTCAGCTTGTCGCCATCGAAGAAGACGGTATAGCGGCGCTGCTGCACCACCGGCGTATTGCCCCGGCGGAACGAGAACACGTAGTCCCAGCGGTTGCCGTGGAACACATCGGCCAGCAGCGGCGTGCCGAGCAGGAACTTGACCTGCTCGCGCGTCATGCCTTCACGCAGCTGGGCGGCGGCTTCACGCGAGACAAAGTTGCCTTGCACGATGTTGATACGGTACGGCGTGATCGCGTTGGCGACCTTGCGCGACGTATTGTCATAGGTGGAGCACGCTGCCGTTAGCAGGGTAGCTGCAGCCAGCACAGTAGTAACCAGCGTCGGACGCATGGCGGACGAACGAAATGAACGCATGTATCTCGCTTCTAGAAGGGAGAGAAAAGTGCCGATTCAGGCCCTCACGGTGTTGGCCATGAGGCGGCAGCGGCGATGGATCATCGCGAGCGCAGCCTAGGGCAGGTGACCGAGCCCCAGGCAACCGCCGGGGCGACTTTTGCCGCCAAAACCCTTATGATTCAATTATCCAGACATTGTACTCTAGGGAGTCACGCCCATGCCGAGTCCGGCGGACCTCAAAAATATCGGTCTTAAAGCGACCGTACCGCGTCTGAAGATCCTCGAGATCTTCCAGACCAGCGAGCAGCGCCACCTGAGCGCGGAAGACGTTTACCGCATCCTGCTCAACGAACAAATGGATATCGGCCTCGCAACCGTCTATCGCGTGCTGACCCAGTTCGAGCAGGCTGGACTGCTGTCGCGCAACAACTTCGAATCCGGCAAAGCCATTTTCGAGCTGAATGAAGGCAAGCACCACGACCACCTGGTCTGCATCGATTGCGGCCGCGTGGAGGAATTCTACGACTCCGAAATCGAGCGCCGCCAGCAAAGCATCGCGACCGAGCGCGGCTTCGCGCTGCACGAACACGCATTGTCGCTCTATGGCAGCTGCACCAAGCACGAGTGCCCCCACCGGGCCAAGCGCTAAGCCAGCCGCGATTTCCCCGCGAGCATAAAAAAACCGGCGCCAGCGCCGGTTTTTTTATTGCAAGCCTGCCTCACGATTCCAGCTGATCGTGCTCGGCAACGATGTGCAGGCCACGCGCAACCGCCGGCACGCCGACGAATTCGCCCACGACCTGGCGGAACAGCCCGCGTGCCCACACCAGCATTGGATGGGTATTGCGGCTGCGGTGCCAGAACATGTTCAGGCCCAGCGTGGTATTGAGTTCCGCCGGCAAGGGGAAGGCCTTGAGGCCGTAGGTCTCGCAAGCCATGTCCTTGGTCAGCGCATTGACCGTGAAGATCATGTCGGTCTGCGCGGCCAGTTCCGACTGCGCGCGCCAGGAATGCACCGTCAACGTCGCATTGCGCTTGAGGCCGCGCTGCTGCAAGGCATAGTCCAGCGGGATCAGCGACGGTGCCGGACGGCCGTTGCCGCCCGAATGCGCCATGAAGATGTGGCCGCAGTCGAGATACTGTTCCAGCGTGCAAGTGCCCTTGAGCACCGGATGGTTTTTCCGCGCGCAAACCCAGAGGTTGAGCGAGGTAACCATCTCTTCCACGATTTCGGGATGCCGGGTCGGGAACGGCGAGAACGCCAGGTCCAGTTCGTTGCCACGCATGGCGGCAACATCCGACTCCCAGGAATGGGATTCGACCAGCTTGATATGCAACTCCGGCGCCAGTTGCTTGATGCGCAGGATGAAGCGGTTGAAGACCGTATCGCCCAACTCGGCGGCAAAGCCGATGTTGAGGGTGCCGGTAGCGACGGCGGGGTCGAAATTATCGGCGTCGCCCTCGTTGATCGAGGACCACAGGTCCAGCATGTCGCGAATCTTCGGCCCCAGTTCCAGGGCCCGCGGCGTCGGCGTCAGGCCGTGCGGCACGCGGATGAAAAGGGGATCGTCGAAAATCTCGCGCAGGCGACCCAGCGAATGCGAAACCGCGGGTGCGGTCATATGCATTTTTTCCGCGACATAGGTCGCGTTTCGCTTGCTGAGCAGCTCGGTAAAAATCACGAGCAGCTTGGTATCCACATTCACCATGATCTCACCCAGGTTGGATTGGGAATTGGGAATGACCGTATCGTCACTTGCATTGGCTGCGCATCTGTATATCCAGCACTTTCACAGTGTAAGAGCAAAGTCGGGAACGGAACAGGAATTCCGCGCCCGCCCCTAGCACCGTGCCGGTCTTTGTCCTTGCGCCGGGATCCTGGCGGAAGGCTTGCCTAGGCTGCCGATAGCTGGAGTTGCAGGCAGACGACAAAGCGGCATTCCAGGGAATGCCGCTTTGTTCCGTGCGCAAACCAACCTATCCAGGCAAGCTTACTTGGCGACGACGCGAGCCATTTCCAGCACCTTGTTGGAATAGCCCCACTCGTTGTCGTACCAGCTCACGATCTTGACGAAGGTCGAGTCCAGCGCGATGCCGGCTTCGGCGTCGAAGATCGAGGTGCGTGCATCGCCGCGGAAATCCGTGGCAACCACCTTGTCTTCGGTGTAACCCAGCACGCCCTTGAGCGCGCCCTGGCTCTGTGCCTTCATTTCGGCGCAGATCTCGGCGTAGGTAGCACCCTTTTCCAGCTCGACGGTCAGGTCGACCACCGACACGTCGGAGGTCGGCACGCGGAACGACATGCCGGTCAGCTTCTTGTTCAGCTCAGGAATCACCACGCCCACGGCCTTAGCAGCGCCAGTGCTCGACGGAATGATGTTTTCCAGGATGCCGCGGCCACCGCGCCAGTCCTTGTTGGACGGGCCGTCGACGGTCTTTTGCGTGGCGGTGGTGGCGTGCACGGTGGTCATCAGGCCACGCTTGATGCCCCACTTGTCGTTGAGCACCTTGGCGACCGGCGCCAGGCAGTTGGTGGTGCAGCTGGCGTTGGAGATGATCGCTTCGCCCTTGTACGTGCCGTGGTTCACGCCGTACACGAACATCGGGGTGTCGTCCTTGGACGGGGCCGACATGATCACCTTCCTGGCGCCCGCGTCGATGTGCTTCTGCGCGCCTTCCTTGGTCAGGAAGATGCCGGTGGACTCGATCACCACGTCGGCGCCGATCTCGCCCCACTTCAGCTCGGACGGATCCTTGACGGCGGTCAGGCGGATCTTCTTGCCGTTGACGATCAGGGTGTTGCCGTCGACCGACACCTCGCCGTCGAAGCGGCCGTGCACCGAGTCGTACTTCAGCATGTAGGCCAGGTAGTCGGGCTCGAGCAGGTCGTTGATGCCGACCACTTCGATTTCCTTGAAGTTGGCGGCGGCTGCGCGGAACACCATGCGCCCGATGCGGCCGAAGCCGTTGATGCCGATCTTGATGGTCATGTTTATCTCCTGAGTAGGCTAACGATCGATGGATGCGGGAAAGCGTCTGCCGGCCCGCGCGGCCGAGTCGACCGCTGCGCGGGCCCGGGAATGCCTGTTACTGGCCGATTGTGTCGCGCACGGTGCGCACGACGTTCTCGACCGTGAAGCCGAAGTGCTTGAACAATACGCCAGCGGGAGCCGATTCGCCGAAGGTGTCGATGCCCACCACGGCCTGGACCTGGTACTTCCACCAGAAATCCGTCACACCGGCTTCCACCGCCACGCGCGGCACGCCGGCCGGCAGCACCGATGCCTTGTAGGCGGCGTCCTGCTTGTCGAATACCGTGGTTGCCGGCACCGAGACCACCCGCACGTGCACGCCGTCGGCAGCCAGTTGATCAGCGGCGCCCACGGCCAGGCCGACTTCCGAGCCGGTGGCGATGATCACGGCGTCCGGGCGGCCGGTCTTGGCGTTGGTGCCGTCGCGCAGCACGTAGCCGCCGCGCGCGATATTGGCGCGGGTGGTGTCGTCACGCTTCTGGAACGGCAGGTTCTGGCGGCTGAAGATCAGGCAGCTCGGGCCGTTCTCGCGGCGCACGGACTGGGCCCAGGCCACCGCGGTTTCGGTAGTGTCGGCGGTACGCCACACATCCATGTTGGGGATCAGGCGCAGGCTGGCGACGTGCTCGATCGACTGGTGGGTCGGGCCGTCCTCGCCCAGGCCGATGGAGTCGTGGGTGAACACGAACAGCGTGCGGATCTTCATCAGCGCCGCCATGCGCAGGGCATTGCGGCTGTAGTCGGAGAAGGTCAGGAACGTGCCGCCATAAGGGATGTAGCCACCATGCAGCGTGATGCCGTTCATGATGGCGCTCATGCCGAACTCGCGCACGCCGTAGTTGATGTGGGTGCCCCAGGCATCGCCGCGCACGGCCTTGCTGCCCGACCAGTTGGTCAGGTTGGAGCCGGTCAGGTCGGCCGAGCCGCCCAGGAATTCCGGCAGCACCGGCGCGAGCGCCTCGATGGTGTTCTGGCTGGCCTTGCGGGTGGCGATGGTTTCCGCCTTTTCCTCGCACTTGGCCAGGAACGCGTCCACGGCAGCGTCGAACGCGCCGGGCAGCTCGCCGCGCATGCGGCGCTGGAATTCGCCGGCTTCGTACGGGAAGCGCTCGGCATAAGCCTCGAACAGGGCGTTCCAGGCCTTTTCCAGCGAACCGCCGCGGGCCTTGGCATCCCATGCCGTATAGACTTCGGCCGGCAGCTCGAACGGGGCGTGGGCCCAGCCCAGCGCCTCGCGCGTGGCCAGGATTTCGGCACCACCAAGCGGCGCGCCATGCACATCGTGGCCGCCTTCCTTGTTGGGCGCGCCCTTGCCGATCAGGGTACGGCAGCAGATCAGGGTCGGGCGGTCGCTGTACTTGGCTTCGGCGATGGCGGCGTCGACGGCGGCGGCGTCATGGCCGTCCACCGCGCGGATGACATTCCAGCCGTAGGCTTCGAAACGCTTCGGGGTGTCGTCGGCGAACCAGTGCACCACGTCGCCATCGATCGAGATGCCGTTGTCGTCCCACAGCGCGACCAGCTTGTTCAGCTTCAGCGTGCCGGCCAGCGAGCAGGCCTCGTGGCTGATGCCTTCCATCAGGCAGCCGTCGCCCAGGAACACATAGGTGTGGTGGTTGACGATGTCGAAGCCGGGGCGGTTGAATTCCTCGCCCAGCAGGCGCTCGGCCAGCGCCATGCCGACCGCGTTGGTCAGGCCCTGGCCCAACGGGCCGGTGGTGGTTTCCACGCCCGGGGTGATGCCGTATTCCGGGTGGCCAGCCGTCTTGCTGTGCATCTGGCGGAAGTTCTTCAGCTCGGCCAGGGGCAGGTCGTAGCCGGTCAGGTGCAGCAGCGCGTAAAGCAGCATCGAGCCGTGGCCGTTGGACAGCACGAAGCGGTCGCGGTCAGCCCACTCGGGGTTGCTCGGGTTATGCTTCAGATGACGGCCCCACAGCGCAACCGCGATATCCGCCATGCCCATCGGCATGCCGGGGTGGCCTGAATTGGCCTGCTGGACGGCGTCCATGGCCAGGACGCGGATGGCGTTGGCCATGAGTTGGATGGGCTGCGAAGCGTGCGGACTGGCGGCGGGATGAGCGAGGTGAGACATGCGGCGGGAACCTGGCGGCGGGAAAAGCGGAATTTTACCAGATCAAAGGGGGGAGTTCGGCCACCCGGCGGCCCCGCCTGGCGGCCATCTGCAATGGACTGAATGGCTTTCCCCCGGCGTTGGCACCACCTTGGGCCAGATTCGGCTGCTCGCGGCAGTGCGCTCGCCGTACCAGCAAATCGAGATTGGCGAGCATCCCCGCTTTGGCCGGATCTTCCGCCTCGATGGCCGCGTCATGAGCGCGGAAGCGGACGCCTTCATCCAGCACGAGCTGATGGTGCACCCCATGGCCGTGGCCCATGGTGCGGCGCGCTGCGCGCTGGTGGTGGGTGGCGGCGACGGCGGCTCGGCGCATGAATTGCTGCGCCTGCCCTTCATGCGCGAGGTGGTGGTGGCCGAACTCGACCCCGATGTCGTGACGCTGGCCCGGGCCTGGCTCGATGGCATCCACCAGGGTGCCTTCGACGATCCGCGCGTGCACCTCGCCATCGGCGACGCGCTCGGCTTGATGGAAGCCTTTGGGCGCGCGGGGCGGCAGTTCGACCTGATCGTATTCGATTTGACCGAGGCCGACGACGGCAGCCCGGCGGCGGCGCTCTTCTCCGCCCACGGCCTGCAAACCGCCCGGCGCTGCCTGGCGCCCGGCGGCGCGCTGTCCGTGCACCTTGGCCCGCCGGAGCACCACCCCGATTCAGTGCGCGTGCTCGCCGCGCGCTTGCAGCAGTGCTTTGCGCATGTCCAGCCCATCACCGCTTTCATCCCCGTCTATGGCGCGCAATGGGCCATCGCGCTGGCCAGCGACAGCCTCGATGTGCGCGGCGCCGACTCCGCGCAACTCGACGAGCGGCTGCGCGCCTGGAAGCTCGATCGCAAGCTGCGCTGCTACCACGCAGCGCTCCATCCTGCCTTGTTCGCCCTGCCCCTGCACCTGCAGGCGCTTTTCGACAGCGCCGGCGCACCCGCGTAAGATGCTCATTCGCACCGCGAGTCTTGCCGCCACGGCAAGCCCCGCGCGGCTTCCCGTAACCAGGAGACGATCATGACAAGACCGGCCAACACCCCCTGGCTCACCCCCTACCTGACGGTGGGCAACGGGCGCAGCGCGCTCGACTTCTACCACCGCGCCTTCGGTTTCAGCGCGGGGAACGTGGTCGACGAAAACGGTGTGCCGACCCACGCCGAGATGCACTACCAGGGCGAGCTCGTCGTGATGTTCGCGCCCGAAGGCGCCTGGGGCAGCACCGCGCGCGCGCCCCGCTCGCTCGGCGTCGAATGCCCGCAGACGTTCTACGTCTACTGCGACGACGTCGATGCCATGCACGCGCGCGCCGTCGCCGCCGGCGCGATCAGCCTGATGGCGCCCGCCGACCAGTTCTGGGGCGACCGCTACTGCATGGTCGAAGATCCCGACGGTTACCGCTGGGGCTTTGGCAAGCCGCTGGCCAAAGCTGCCGGCAAGAACGAGGACGGATCCGCCTGATGCCGCCTCGCTTTTTTATCGATGCCGCGTTGGCCGCCGAGACCGACATGCCACTGCCCGAGGCTGTGGTGCGCCATGTCCAGGTGCTGCGGCTCAACCCGGGCGACGACATCACCCTGTTCGACGGACGCGGCGGCAGCCATGCGGCTACCCTGGTCGATATCGGCAAGCGCCATGCGCTGGCGCGGATCGGCAGCCACGATCCGTTCGAGGCCGAGCCGCCGTTCCGCGTCACGCTGGCGCAGGGGCTGGCGGGCGGCGACAAGATGGACTGGCTGATCGAGAAATCCGTCGAGCTTGGCGTCGCCGCCATCCAGCCCCTGCAGGCGGCCCGCTCGGTGGTCCGGCTCTCGGCGGAGCGGGCGCAAAAGCGCCACACGCACTGGCAGGCGCTGGTCGAGGCCGCATGCGAGCAATGTGGGCGCAATCGCTTGCCGGAGGTCGCGCCGGTCGCTAACTTGGAATCGTGGCTGGGCCTGCAGGCGAAGCCGGCAGCGGCCCAAGGGGCACGGCTGCTGGTATCGCCGCGGGCCCCGCAGTCGCTGGTATCGTTTGCCACCGAGCAGCGCAATGCGCTGCTGGACAGCGGCGTCACGCTGCTGATCGGGCCCGAAGGCGGGCTGGCGCCGGACGAGGAAGCAGCGGCGCTGCGCGCCGGATTCACGGGCGTGTCACTCGGGCCGCGCATCTTGCGTACAGAGACAGCCGGGCTTGCTTGCCTGGCCACGCTCAACGCGGTACTGGGCGGATTTTGACGGCACCCGGGCCATCCCGGCCCGGCGCCACTTTCACCGGAAGGAGTCGATCATGGGACTACTCGATAGCGTGCTGGGCGGAGTGTTCGGGCAACGCGGCAGCGGCGAAGCGGGCGCTGGCGGCCTGAACCCGAAGATGATGATGGCGCTAGGCCTGCTGGCCATGCTGGCCATGCGCCACAAAGGCGCCGAAGGCAGCCCCGGGGCGGAGCATGATCCGGCCGATCCGGCCGCCAGCGCAGGTGGCCTCGGCGGGCTTGGCGGACTGCTCGGCGGGCTGATGGGCGGCGGCGCGGCCGGTGGCGCACCAGGCGGCCTGGATCTGGGCGGATTGCTCGGCGGGCTGCTGGGTGGCCAGGGCCAGGCCGGCGCCGCACCCGCGCTGGGCGCGGCGGCAGGCGGCATCGGGGCCTTGCAGCAGGTCCTGGCCCAGGCCGGCCTGGGCGAGCAGGTCAACTCGTGGATCGGCACCGGCGCCAACCAGGCGGTCTCGCCGTCCGCGCTGGCCAGCGCACTCGGCGGCACCGGCGCGCTGGAGAGCCTGGCCGAAAAGACGGGCCTGTCCCAAGAGGATGTCGCAGCCCATCTCAGCGAAGGACTGCCGGAGCTGATCGACAAGCTGACGCCGCAAGGCGAGATACCGCCGGCGGCGTAACCCCGCGCCCTGCCGGCAAAGCAAAAGGCCCGCTGCTAGCGGGCCTTTTCAATCTTGCTGTCTTCGCTGCGGGCGGCTGGCGCTCAGGCGAAGGAGTAGAACACGCGGAACTGCACCTTGCGCTCGGCCCAGAACTCGGCCGCATCGCGGAACACATCGAGCAAGACCTCGCGCCCTTCCTTGTCGAACTTCTGCGCAATCGGCAGGCCTTCGAGCACGATCACGAAACCGGGCTGCGCGCCCGCCTTGTGAATCAGGTCGGTCAGGCAATCGGCCAGCGCATCGAAATTCTTGCCGAAATGCTTGGGAAAGAGGAAGTTGGTGGCGATGGTTTCCAGCACTTCCGCCTTGCTCTGGCAGTGCGCACAGTTCGCGTACAGGAAATGCTGGCCCAGCTCCGCCGCGGCCTGGGCTAGTTCGGGCACGCGAAACGCGCGGATCGACTGGACGATGTTTGGACGCACCGTCTTGAACAGGTTCATGGCTCCCTCTTGGCTGCCGTCAGTGCCGGCTGCGGGAACGGGTGCGAGCGGCGTTTGTTGCGAGAGCTCGTTGCGGGGCATCGTCAACACGTTGTCGTAAAGATTCTGGGCCTGGGTCTGGGCCCGCTGCCAGCCATCTCCGGCGCCGCGCTCTTCGCGGGCGGCAAGGGCGTCGCCCAATCCGAAAATGTCAGTCATCATTTGGCTATCCGTTTGAAACTGTTGTAGTGGTCGTCCGTGTAGTAACAGTCGTTGGTGGCGCGTTGATCACCGCCACATACGATCCGTCGTGCTCCTCGATTTCGGCTGTTTGTCTTCACCGTGTATTCGCGGTAATAATTGCGCGACCTTTGCGGCAAGGCGCTCTCGTAGTTGCCGAACCTCGAGCCATCCTTGGCGTAGGGAAACGGGCCACCCGCTTCGATCCGCTCCAACGTGGACTGTGCCTCGTTGGGCAACTGTTGTACCGCGATGGTTCCCGTGCCGTCATCGGTCGCCTGGCGTGCCAGCACCGGCTGCGCCAGCGCGCACGACAATGCCACGCCTGCCAACACCCGGCTTGCTGCTCGCGCCAGACCGGCGACTGAAATCCATTGTGATGCGCGCTGCGTCAAAGGAATCTGGGAACCCACGTTGCTTGTCTTGATTTGAGGACACCAACAAAATGATCCCGGCGCCGCTGCGCGGTTGCCGCGCCACCTAAACTGCCTATTTTGCTTGCGCCCCGGACGGCCTGCGCGTAAATCGACAGCTTCGTCGCGCGTGTAACGAGCGCGTACTTCAAAGGCATAAGGTTACGCCCATGCTAATAAATAATCAATCCCCGCCCCCTGGCAGAGTGGAAAACCTCAATTGTTTCAACATGTTAAACAAATGTGTGCACACACTGACGCGGTGCCGGCGGCAGTAAAAAGGCGATAAAAAAGCCGGGCAAGCCCGGCTTTTGAAGACTGACGGCGGTTTAGCGCTTGGCTGCCGCGTCCACCACTACCAGCGACGTCATATTGACGATACGCCGCACCGTGGCCGAAGGCGTCAGGATGTGGACAGGCGCCTTGACGCCAAGCAGGATCGGCCCGATCGCCACATTGTTGCCCGCCGCGACCTTGAGCAGGTTGTAGGCGATGTTGGCGGCGTCGATGTTCGGGCACACCAGCAGGTTGGCCTCGCCCTTGAGGGTGCCGTCCGGCACCAGCGTGTCACGCAGCTTCGGGTCCAGCGCGCAATCGCCGTGCATCTCGCCATCCACCTCGAGATCCGGGGCACGCTCGCGCAGGATCGCCAGCGTTTCACGCATCTTCTGCGCCGACGGCGCTTCGGAGGTGCCGAAGTTCGAGTGCGACACCAGCGCCACCTTGGGGACGATGCCGAAGCGCTTGAGCTCTTCCGCGGCCATCAGGGTGATCGCGGCCAGTTGGCCGGCGGTCGGGTCGATGTTGACGTGGGTGTCGACCAGGAAGATCTGGCGGCCCGGCAGGACCAGCCCGTTCATCGCGGCGTACACCTCGTTGGAGCCACCCAGCACCTGGTCGATGTAGCGCAGGTGGGCGGCGGTGGTGCTGACCGTGCCGCAGACCATGCCGTCGGCCTCGCCCTGCTTGACCAGCATGGCGCCGATCAAGGTGGTGCGGCGGCGCATTTCCAGCTTGGCGTACTGCTGCGTGACGCCCTGGCGGGCCATCATCTTGAAGTACGCCTCGGAGTAGTCGCGGAAGCGTGCGTCGTGTTCCGGGTTGACCACGGTGAAGTCGATGCCGCCGCGCAGGCGCAGGCCAAAGCGCTCGATGCGGTGGGCGATGACGGCCGGGCGGCCGACCAGGATCGGGTTGGCCAGCTTTTCGTCGACGATCACCTGCACCGCGCGCAGCACGCGCTCTTCCTCGCCCTCGGCGAAGACGATGCGCTTCTTCTCCATGTCGACCTGGCGGGCAGCCGCGTAGATCGGCTTCATCAGGGTGCCGGAGTGGTACACGAACTGCTGCAGCTGCAGACGGTACGCGTCCATGTCCTTGATCGGGCGCGCAGCCACGCCGGACTTCATGGCGGCCTCGGCCACCGCCGGCGCGATCTTGACGATCAGGCGCGGGTCGAAGGGCTTGGGAATCAGGTACTCAGGGCCGAAGGACAGGTCCTGGATGCCATAGGCGGTGGCAACGATGTCGCTCTGTTCCTGGCGCGCCAGTTCCGCGATCGCATGCGCCGCGGCGACTTCCATCTCACGCGTGATGGTGGTCGCGCCGCAGTCCAGCGCGCCGCGGAAGATGAACGGGAAGCACAGGACGTTGTTGACCTGGTTCGGGTAGTCGGTACGGCCGGTGGCGATCACCGCGTCCGGGCGCACTTCCTTGGCCAGCTCCGGCAGGATTTCCGGGTTGGGGTTGGCCAGGGCCAGCACCAGCGGCTTGTCGGCCATGCGCTGGACCATGTCCTGCTTGAGCACGCCAGCGGCGGACAGGCCCAGGAAAATATCGGCGCCGTCGATCACTTCGGCCAGCTTGCGCTTGTCGGTCTTTTGCGAGAAACGCGCCTTTTCCGGGTCCATCAGCTCGGTGCGGCCTTCGTAGACCACGCCAGCCAGGTCGGTCACCCAGATGTTCTCGAGCTTCATGCCCAGGTCCAGCAGCAGGTCCAGGCAGGCCAGCGCCGCGGCGCCGGCGCCGGAAGCCACCAGCTTGACCTTGCTGATATCTTTGCCGACCACGGTCAGGCCATTGACCACGGCCGCGCCGACCACGATGGCGGTGCCATGCTGGTCATCGTGGAAGACGGGAATCTTCATGCGCTCGCGCAGCTTGCGCTCGACGTAGAAGCACTCCGGCGCCTTGATGTCTTCCAGGTTGATGCCGCCGAAGGTGGGCTCGAGCGCGGCGATGATCTGCACCAGCTTCTCGGGGTCCTTCTCATCGAGCTCGATGTCGAACACGTCGATGCCGGCGAACTTCTTGAACAGGCCGGCCTTGCCTTCCATCACCGGCTTGGAAGCCGCCGGGCCGATATCGCCCAGGCCCAGCACGGCGGTGCCATTGGTGATCACGCCAACCAGGTTGCCGCGTGCGGTGTAGCGAAAGGAGTTGGCCGGATCGGCCACGATTTCCTCGCACGCGGCGGCAACGCCCGGCGAGTAGGCCAGGGCCAGGTCGCGCTGGTTGGACAGCGGCTTGGTCGGCGTGACGGAGATCTTGCCCGGGGTCGGAAACTCGTGATATTCCAGGGCAGCTTTGCGCAGCGCCTCACGCTGCTGCTGCTTCAGGTCGTCTTGGGGCGTGGGCTGCTGGGGACTGGTCATCGGCGCATCTTCCGGTCGGTGGAGCCGTTAATCACGTATGGGACACGAAATGGCGGGTCGGCTCCACGTACCCGCGGTCTCTTCCTTTGGAACCTCGCATTTTATATTGTGAAATATTATTTCACAATAAGCGTTTTGCGCGAGGCACCTTTGCGTTTCGGTACAATATGCCGCATGCCGCCTGCGCTGAACAGCAGGGCGAAACCCGCAGCGGCCGCGACCCGGCGAGGTTTCCCTGGCCCTTCGCAGACTCTCCGCCGCCCCGACCCCTTCATGCCCGATTCCTCCAGCGCCCAGCTCTCCGAGTTCGACCTGATCCGCCGTTTCTTTACCCGGCCCGCACGCACGGCGGTATTGGGCGTGGGTGACGATTGCGCGCTGATTGAAGGGCGTCCCGGCCACCACCTTGCCATCAGCACCGACATGCTGGTCAGCGGGCGGCATTTCTTTCCGGACGTGGCGCCGCGCTCACTTGGCCACAAGGCGCTGGCGGTCAATCTGTCCGACCTGGCGGCCATGGGCGCCGAGCCCCGCGCCTTCACGCTGGCGCTGGCGCTGCCCGACGCGCAAGCGGCCTGGCTGTCCGAACTGGCTGCTGGCATGCTGGAACTGGCTGACGCGCACGGCTGCGAGCTGATCGGCGGCGACACCACGCGCGGCCCGCTCACGCTGAGCCTGACGGTGTTCGGCGACGTACCCGTGCATAAGGCGCTGCGACGCGATGCCGCACGCCCCGGCGACGATATCTGGATTTCCGGCACGCTCGGCGACGCCCGCCTGGCGCTGGGCGACTTCCGTGGCGAATGGCTGCTGCCCGAGCCGGACTTCAGCCAGGTGCGCCCGCGCATGGAGACGCCCACGCCGCGCATCGCGCTGGGTATGGCGCTTCGTGGCGTGGCGCATGCGGCACTCGACATATCCGATGGCCTGGTCGGCGACCTCGGCCATATCCTGGAGCGCTCCCAGGTCGGCGCCCTGCTCGATGTCGACGCCCTGCCGCGCTCGACGGTGCTGGCCAGCCAGCCGCAGGCGCGCCAGCTGGAATGCACGCTGGCCGGCGGCGACGACTACGAACTCTGCTTTACCGCCCCCGTGGGCGAGCGCGACCATATTGCCGCCATCGGCGCGCGGCTCGGGCTGGCGGTGACGCGTGTCGGCGCCATCACGCCCGAGGCCGGCCTGCGACTGGTTGACCGCGACGGCAACCCGAGCGCTTACAACGGCACCAGCTTCGACCACTTCGCTTCCCCCTGACAAGCGTGCGTGCGCCGTGTCATCATGCAGCCATGCGGGGCGCCAGACCCTGTCCGGACACGCTGTCCGGGATAATCTCCATCCGAACCAGACGAGCCAACCCCTGATGTCCGCCAATCCGCCCGGGCCTACCGCGCACGATCCCGCCCTGACCCTGGAAGCCGGCCAGGCCGCCAAGGTCACGCGCCCCACGGCGCGTTTCATGCTCTCGCACCCCGCTCACCTGGTCGCACTGGGCTTCGGCTCGGGACTGTCGCCAGTCGGGCCGGGCACGGTCGGCACGCTGTATGCATGGGTGTCCTACCTGGTGATCTCAATGTGGGTGCAGCCGGAAACCTGGCTGTGGCTGATCGTCGGCGGCTTTGTGCTGGGGCTCTGGGCGTGCGCGCGCACCGCGCGCGACATGGGCGTGTTTGATCACGGCAGCATGGTCTGGGACGAGATCGTCGCGTTCTGGCTGGTCATGGCCTTCGTCATGCCAACCGGGTTCTGGGGCCAGCTTGCGGCATTCCTGTGGTTCCGCCTGTTCGACATCGTCAAGCCGGCGCCCATCGGGCATCTCGACCGTAAGCTCAAGGGGCCCGGCCTGCGCGGCAGCTTCGGCGTGATGTTCGACGACATCATGGCCGCCTTCTACACGCTGCTGGTGTTCGCCCTGTGGCGTTCGCTGTGATCCGCCGCTCCCCCAACCCTAACTACTGAACCGCCATCATGCTCGTCAGCCGCTTGCTCGACCAACTCGCCGTCCAGGTCGGAATTTCCCTGAGCGAGAAGTCGCTGTTGCTCGCCACGGCGGAGTCCTGCACGGGCGGCCTGGTGGCCGCGGCCATTACGGATGTGTCGGGCTCGTCAGGGTGGTTCGAGCGGGGCTTCGTCACATACTCGAACGAGGCCAAGTCGACCATGCTGGGTGTGCCGGCCAAGCTGATCCGCGACCATGGCGCGGTCAGCGAGGAAGTGGCGCGCGCCATGGCCGAAGGGGCTCTGCTCAACAGCCGCGCCCAGGTGGCGCTATCGATCACCGGCGTGGCCGGCCCGACCGGCGGCACGCCGGAAAAGCCCGTGGGCATGGTGTGCTTCGGCTGGAGCAACCGCATCACCACCAAGATGGAAACGCAGCGTTTTCGCGGCGACCGGCAGCAGATCCGCCGCCAGGCCGCGGAATACGCCATCCGCGGCCTGCTCGAGCTGGTCCGCAACGAGGCCTGAAACCTCAGTCACGCGTGGCGGCGGCAAGGCCGCCGCCAATGCGGCGGCTCAGCCCTGCCGGAAGCGGTTGATGGTTTCACGCGTCTGCAGCGCGACGTTGCGCGCAGCGGCCGCGAAATCCTTCTCGCGGCTGGCATAGAGGATGGCGCGCGACGAATTGATCATCATGCCGGCGCCAGCGCCGGTGCGCCCGGCGCGCACGGTGGCCTCGATGTCGCCGCCCTGAGCGCCGATGCCGGGGATCAGCAGCGGCATGTCGCCCACGATCTCACGCACCTTGGCAATCTCAGCGGGGAAGGTCGCCCCCACCACCAGCGCCATCTGCCCATTGGTATTCCAGCGTGTGGCGGCCGCCTCGGCCACCACCTGGTACACGGGCTTGCCGTCCACCGGCAGGAATTGCACGTCGGAGCCGCCGGGATTGGACGTGCGGCACAGCACGATCACGCCGCGATCCGGATAGGCCAGGTACGGCTCGAGCGAATCCAGGCCCATATAGGGATTGACCGTGACCGCATCGGCCCGGTAACGCTCGAAGGCCTCGATGGCGTATTGCTGCGCGGTCGAGCCGATGTCGCCGCGCTTGGCGTCCAGGATCACGGGAATCCCGGGATGGGCGTCATGGATATAGGCGATCAGCTGCTCGAGCTGGTCTTCGGCGCGCTGCGCCGCAAAATAGGCGATCTGCGGCTTGAAGGCGCAGACCACGTCGGCGGTGGCGTCGACGATCTCGCGGCAAAAGGAGAAGATCGCGCCGCCCGTGCCCGTCATGGACAGGGGCAGCTTGCCCGGGTCGGGATCCAGCCCGACGCAAAGGAGGGAATCGTTGCGCTGCCAGGCTGCAGCCAGCTGCTCGGTGAAGGTCATGGGATGCTCGCTAATCTGGGTCGGCCGCGTCGGCTGTGCGCCGGGCTTGTCAAGCCGGGTCGGCGCTCCCCCGCGGCAACAGTCGTTCCTGCGATTTTACCCGCTGCGTGCTATCTTCTGCCGTTCTTCCTCGATACAAAGAGCGGCGTCGCACACAGCCGCCGCCCCGCCAATGCATCTCAATCGCCGCAGCCTGGTGCTGCTCGTCATCCTCACCCTTGCCTGGGGCATCAACTGGCCCATCATGAAACTCGGCGTGGCGCACTTCCCGGCCATGGGGTTTCGCCTGCTCTGCATGGCCGGCGGCGTGCTGGCGCTGGGCCTGGCCTTGCGCCTGCGCGGCGAATCGCTGCGCATGCCGCCCGGGCAGTGGCCGACCGTGATCAAGCTGGCGATTCCCAATATGGTGATCTGGCACCTGCTGGCCATCTGCGCCGTCAAGATGCTGTCATCCGGGCGCGCCGCCATCCTCGGCTACACCATGCCGATCTGGGCCGTGGTCTGGGGCCTGGCGCTGTTTCGCGAGCGCATCGGCGCGGCGGCCTGGATCGGCATTGCCTGCGCGCTGGCCGGCACGGTCCTGCTGCTGTCCGGCGAGATCGCGGCGCTGGCCGGCAGCCCCGGCGGCACGCTGCTGATGCTGGCCGCGGCGGCGGGCTGGGGCTTCGGCACGCAGATGGTGAAGCGCAGCAAGACCGAGCTGCCGGTCGGTGTGCTGACCTTCTGGATGCTGGTGGTCACCCTGCCCTTCCTGCTGCTCGGCACGCTGCTCCTCGAGCAGGGCTGGCGCCTGCCGAACGCCGTGGAATGGGGCGCGATCGCCTATAACGCGGTAGTGGTGTTTGCCTTTTGCCACCTTGTGTGGTTCATGCTGGCGCGCAGGCTGCCGCCGGTGGTGTCGGGCCTGTCGATGATGTTCATTCCAGTGGTCGGGGTGTTTTCCGGCATGTGGATGCTGGGCGAGCAGCCGCACTGGCAGGACTACACCGCCATCGTGCTGATGTTCGCCGCGCTGGCCTCGGTGCTGCTCGCGCCGCTGCTTCGGCGCTGGCGCGAAGGGCCGCGCACGGCATGACGGGAGCCCCGCGCGCCGGCGCCTGCCTTCACCCAGATTTCACTTAACAAGCCCCCCTCGTTGGGCTACACTCGCGGCCATCATAATCCCGGAGAAACTACGTGGGCAGTAGCATCGGGTGTTCGTGTTGCCGCAGCCAGATTGCGATCGCACCGAATGCCATGTCACTGCGGGCTGCGTAACGACGACCGCCGGAGCCGGCTAATCCCGCTCCACCGCCTCGTCGGACTCGCCCGCAGCACATACTGCGGGTGAGTGTTCTTCCGTGCCCCTGACGGCCGCCGCCGCGCGCGCCGCTTCGTCCCGGACTAGTCCCTCCCCCGGCTTGCCAGCCATGAACGGCAAACGCCATCGCCTTGCGCGCACTTCAAGCGCACAGCGCGATCACGCTTGCCAGCGGCCCTACGCTTCGCCGTTTTCGCGCGAAGCATGGGTTCGCCCCAAGGCCGGCGAGCCAAGCCTGCGCGTTTCTTCGCCAAACGCAACAAGGAAGCCCTGGGATGATCAACCTGTTCGTCCTGCAGAAAGGCCGGCTCGCACAGGAGCAGGTCGACGATCGCAATGAACTTCTGCAGCACAAGCCGATCTGGATCGATGTCATCAGCCCCGATGACGAGGAACTCGCCTGGATCAAGGAAGCCTACGGCGTAGCCCTGCCGGAGCTGGAGGACCTGGGCGACCTGGAAGCCTCGGCCCGCTACTTCGAGGGCGAGGACGAGAACATCCATATCCGCACCGACTTCCTGCTCGACGAGGAAGATATCTCGCGCAACGTGCGGGTGGCGTTCGTGCTCACGCGCGACGTGCTGTTCTCCATCCACGACGAAGACCTGCCGGTGTTCCGGCTGGTGCGGTTGCGCGCGCGCATGCGCCCGGGCTCGGTGCGCAACGCCAAGGACGTGCTGATGGACCTGTACGCCACCGATGCCGAATACTCGGCGGACTCCATCGAGGAAGTCTACGAGCGGCTGGAAGAAGCCAGCAAGCGCGTACTGGCGGAGAATGTGACCGATGCCGCCGCGGCCGACGTGCTGGAAACCATCGCCCGCGAGGAAGACCTGAACGGCCGCATCCGCCGCAACGTGATGGACACGCGCCGCGCGGTCTCCTTCCTGATGCGCAGCCAGTTGCTGTCTGCCGAGCAGCAGGACGAAGCCCGCCAGATCCTGCGCGATATCGACTCCATCGAGAACCACACCGCGTTCCTGTTCGACAAGATCAACTTCCTGATGGATGCCACGGTCGGTTTCATCAACATCAACCAGAACAAGATCATCAAGCTGTTCTCGGTGGTGTCGGTGGCGCTGATGCCGCCTACGCTGATCGCCAGCATCTACGGCATGAACTTCAAGTTCATGCCGGAGCTGGACTGGGCCGCAGGCTACCCGTGGGCCATCGCGCTGATGGCCGTGTCGGCGGCGATCCCGCTGGTGTACTTCAAGAGGAAGGGCTGGCTGAGCTGATTGAGTTTGTGCGGCGCCGCCCCGGACTCAGTCCGGCAGCGTGGCCGCGCCCATGCGGCGCGCGATGATGTTGGCCTTGACCTTGAAGTTCACGCGCACATTGGCGCAGTACTCCTTCTTGTCGAAGCACTTCGGCGCCGGCAGCGCGGCGGCCAGGCGCGCTGCCTGGCCCACGCTCAGCTTGGCGGCGCCGGTCTTGAAGTAATGCTGGGCCGCGGCCTCCACGCCGAACACGCCCTCGCCCCACTCCACCGAATTCAGATAGATCTCGTAGATACGCTGCTTGTCGAGCCAGAACTCGAGCATCCAGGTGATGGCCAGCTCCTGGCCTTTGCGCAGGTAGTGCTGCTCGGACGAGAGGAAGAGGTTCTTGGCCAGTTGCTGCGTGATGGTGGATCCGCCACGCACGATGTGCCCGCGCTTCTTGTTGCGCTCCCACGCATCGAGCATGGCGTCGAGCTCGTAGCCGGGATGGTTGACGAAGTCGGCGTCCTCGCTGGCGATCACCGCTCGCTTGAGGTTGCGGGAGATGTCGTCATAGCCCACCCAGCGGCGGTCCACCTGGCAGCTCCAGAACTTGAAGCCACACAGGCGCCACTGCTCGGCCCGCAGGAACGCCGTGGATGACGGGTTCACGGTTTGCCAGGCAGCGATCTGCAGGAAGAAATACACCTGCATGGCCAGCACGCCCGCGATCAGCGTGCCAAGCAGGTAGGCGAGCCAGCGCAGCGGGTTGAGGCCGCCGCCCCTGCCGCCTTGAGCAGCCCCGGGACGGGCGGTGCGCTTGCGCTCAGCCATGTTCGAGCCTGCCGGGCGCCGCGTTAGCGCGCGGCTTCGGCCTGCAGCGCAGCGCGCAGCGTTGCCAGCACGGGCGCGGTGGCGGGCCGCACGCCACGCCAGTTGTAGAAGGCCTCGGCAGCCTGCTCGACCAGCATGCCCAGCCCGTCGCTGGTGCGCGCGCCGCATTGGGCGGCGAACTTCAGGAATACGGTGGGCTGGGCGCCGTACATCATGTCGTAGGCCAGCACGTCCTTGCCCAGCAGTTCCGCCGGCACCGGCGGCAGTTCGCCCTGCAGGCTGCTGCTGGTGGCGTTGATGACCACATCGCAGGCGTCTTCATCCGTCAAACCCGCCAGCGCGTCGAAGCCGCCGCCCCACAATTCCACGCCATACTCGTCGGCCTGCTGGGCCACGTTTTCCAGGATATCGCTGGCGCGCTGGGGCGTGCGGTTGGCCACCACGATGCGATCCGGGCGGCACGCGATCAGCGGCAGCATGGCGCCCATGGCGGCGCCGCCCGCGCCCAGCAGCAGGATGCGCTTGCCTTCGAGCAAGGTATCGAGGTTGACTTCGATGTCGCGCGTGAGGCCGACACCGTCGGTGTTGTCGCCGTGGATCACGCCGTCCTCGATCCACATGGTGTTGACCGCGCCCGCGCTCTCGGCGCGCGGCGTCAGGCGCTCTGCCAGGTCGTAGGCTTCGAGCTTGAACGGCACGGTCACGTTCAGGCCGTGGCCGCCGCCGTCGAAGAAGGCGCGCACGGTGGCAACGAACCCATCGAGCGGCGCCAGCAGGCGCTCGTACACGACAGCCTCGCCGGTCTGCTGCGCGAACGCGGCATGGATGGCGGGCGAGCGGCTGTGCGCGATGGGGTTTCCGATCACGACGTAACGGTCGGCGGGAGTCTGGGATTGCATAGTGTCAGGTGATGATGTCATCGGGACTGCAGGCGAGTTTCCAGCCCATTGCGCGAAAACTTGAATGTGGAGATCACTTCGAGAATATCCTGGCGCGCCTGCATCTGCGCCGTGAACCCGCCGAACGGCGCCGCCGCCCGCACGATGGCGACCGCCTGGCGGTCCAGCGCGGGATCGCCCGAGCTCTTTACCACGTCGATGGCATCGATGTTGTAGCCATCGCGGTTGTAGCCAAGCCGGCCCTGCCGGTTGACGTTGATCACCAGAATCAGCTGCCCGTAGAGCGGCTTGCCATTGCGCTGGGGGAAATCGGTTGTGCCGCGCGCTTCGATCTTCTGGCGCAGGCGGTCGTAGTACTGCGCGTATTCCACTTCCTGCGCGCTGGTGGCGGTGAGCTGGTAGCGCTTGGGCCGCTTGGCATATTGCTCGAGGTTGCGGCCGATCTCGGCTTCGAGCTTGGCCATCTCGTCAAGCGAGGTGCGTTCGTCCTGGCCACGCAGCGGGTTTTCCACGCGCTGCTGGCCGGGCTTGAGCGGTTGGCTGTGCACCGGCGGCGCGGCTTCGCGCGACTGCGTCATCAGCCGCTGCTGTTCCTGCTCCATCTGCTCCACGCGGCGCTGCATCTGGCGCACCAGGTCGCCGTCCTTGGTGACG
Organism: Cupriavidus sp. CuC1; assembly: GCF_044627735.1. Lineage (NCBI taxonomy): Bacteria > Pseudomonadati > Pseudomonadota > Betaproteobacteria > Burkholderiales > Burkholderiaceae > Cupriavidus > Cupriavidus sp. CuC1. The sequence continues at coordinate 50,163 of NZ_JBIUHC010000013.1, forward strand.
GTCTGGGCCGGCAGCGGCGTGGTCGCGCGCTGCTGGTCGTGCTCGCCGCCGCCGTCGAGGTTGGCCTGGGCCAGCACGGTTGGGTTCTGCGGGCGCTGCGCCGACTTGGAATTGACCAGCACCACGTCGAGCGCGGCATCGGTACGCTTGATCTCGAACGCCTCCGGCGCCACGACGCGCACGGTCAGCAGCAAGGCATGGGCCAGCAACGAGACGACCAGCGCCTTGGCCATCGTGCTGCTGGCGTTCCACCACTGGCGGGGAGAAAAAGCGGCTTTCACGATGGGCGGGACGTTGGCTGGGAAGCGTCGATCGGGCGAGACTGGGGCCGGGGTCCGTGGGACCCCGGGTCAGACTGCGATTGTAAGGGAGCGCCTCGTTTTTTCCGAGGAACTCAGCCCGCGCCGCTGGCGCCGGTGTCGCTTGTGTCCGACGAAGCGCCTTCGCTTGTGGCATCTGCGGCACTCGCGGCTTCGTCATCGCCGGTTTCCCCGGCCGCGGCGTCCGCCTCACCTTCAGCCTCACCTTCAGCTGCCCCCTCGAGCACCCCCTCGGCAGCGGCTTCGGCGGCCTCCTCGGCCGCGGCTTCAGCGGCGGCTTGCGCCGACACTTCGCTGGCTTCGTCGTCCCGTTCCATCTCTTCCTGCGGCAGTTCGCCTTCGCCGGCAAACACTTCCAGGACCCGGCAGGACACTTCCAGCGAGATCTCGTCGATGGCGCCGATCTCCAGCAGCACCTGGGTGCCGCGCGAAGCCTGCATCAGCTCGGGCACGCGCGTGACCAGCGGGATCTCGGCAAAGCGCACGGCGCCTTCCTTGAGCACCGAACCCATCAGGCGCTCGCGCTTTTCCTGCTGCAGCCAGCGCAGGCACCAGTAGCGTTCCATGGTCGACTGGTGGTCGGCATAGGCGGCGTAGGTGCCTTCGAAATCCGCCACGGCAGCCAGCAGGTCCGAGTCCTTGGGCTTGAACGGCGCCACCAGCTTGGCCGTGATGCCGTGCTGGGCAACAGCCAGGATCTGCCACTGGTTGACCAGGTCGACGTAGCGCCGCAGCGGCGAGGTGCTCCACGCATATTGCGCCACGCCCAGCCCCTCGTGGGGCGCCGGGTAGGTCTGCATGCGGGTGCGGTTCATGCCCCAGGCCTTCTGCGTGCGATAGATGCCCGGCACGCCGTTGTCGGCCAGCAGCTTGCCCCAGGTGCTGTTGGCCAGGATCATCAGCTCGGCCACGATCTTGTCGAGCGGGGAGCCGCGGCGGCGCTGCTCGATGCGCACGCGTTCGCCGCCCTCTTCCAGCAGGTCGATGTAGAAGCTGTAGTCGGCACGGTTGTGCGACTCGGGACGCAGCCCGCTGGCAAGACGCGCCTTCTGGCGTTCGTCGTGCAGCCAGCCGGAGAAATGGAACAGCTGGGTCAGCGCGTCGCGGAACGGGTAGTCGCCGGTGCCGGCGGCCAGCGCGGCCTCGGTCACCACATCCTCAAGCAGGTTGTGGCGCAGGTTGGCCGCGATCTTGACCAGCTCGGCGCGGGTCTCGCTGCTGACGATCATCTGCAGGGCCGGGTCGTAGACCACGTACAGCGACAGGGCCGGGCACTCGCGGCCTTCCTGCAGCGTGTAGCGCTCCACCACGGAATCCGGCAGCATGGTGATCTTGTCGCCAGGGAAGTAAACCGTCGACAGGCGATGGCGCGCAACCGTGTCGAGCGGCTCGCCACGGCGGATGCCCAGCCCGGGCGCCGCGATATGGATGCCGACGCGGATCTTGCCGCCGTCCAGCGGCGTGACCGACAGCGCATCGTCGATCTCGGTGGTGGTGACGTCATCGATGGAGAACGCCTCCACATCCGCGCGCGGCAGCTCGCCGGCGGGTTCCGGCACGGCCACGTCGGGAAAGCCCGTGCCCTTGGGGAAGCATTCGGAGAGGAACTTGGCCTCGTGCAGCGCGCGCGGGCTGGCAATGCCGCCCACCGCCACCATGAGCCGCATCGGCGACATGCCGAGCGCCGTGCAGGCGGCGTCCATCGCCTTGTATTCGAGGCTGTTCTTGTCAGGCTTGAACAGTAGTTGCAGTGCCTTGCCGCGGAACGCCTCGGGCAAGGTCAGGGCCTTGAGCTGGTTTTCGTACTCGGCCTGCACCAGGGCTTGCTGCTTCTTGCGCTCGAGCGCGGCCAGCGCAGCCTTGAGCTGGTCTTCCGGCGCGCGCTGGTAGCGCCCGCGGCCCTTGCGGCGGAAATACACCGGATTGCCGTGCAGCGTCTGCGCCAGCGCGGCTTGCTGCACCACGCTCGCACCCGCGCCGTAGTACTCGGCCGCCAGGTCGACAAAGCCGAATTCTTCTTCCGACGCGCATTCCCACAGGAATTCCAGGTCGACCTCGCCGACCAGGTCGGCGGTCTGGCGCAACAGCTCGATCGCCGACGGCTGCGCAAACTGCAGTAGAACGTCGCGCGACTTGACCTTGGTGCGCTTGCCCGCGGGCAGCTCCACCTGGTACGACTCGCCCTGCTGGGTCAGCACGGTGCCGGCGCGAATCTCGCCGCCTTCTTCGAACAGCAACTGCATGGATCGATACTTTCAGAAATGCCGGGAACCGCTCTTGGTAAATAAGCGCCCTGGCGCTTTGTGACGCCTGCGGGAACGGCCCGGTGAGAGAAATGGTGCAAGGCCGCCTTCAGGCGAGACGGCAACCGGACCTGAGATGATACCGCACCGCGCCGGCTGCAAGCTCTGCGCGGGCCGGCCTGTTACAGCGACATGCCGCCGCTGGCCTCGATCGCCACGCCATTGATGTAGCTGGCATCGTCGCTGGCCAGGAAGGTGTGGATGCTGGCGATCTCGGCAGCAGCGCCGGTGATGATGGCAACACGTCCCTGCAATTTCATGATGGTCGTCTCTTCTTCTTGGTCGCGATTATCGATGTGGGGAAATTTCTTGCTTTGGATGGCTACCTGTCGGCTTCTGCCAGGAACCGCCCATTCCTGGAGCAGGTCGCGCCAGCAAGTCTGGCAGGAATACCTCGGTCACCAGCATGACGCCGTCGCCCCGCCGGAAGAGCGAGCGCCGCGCAGGCAACACCGCGCACGGCGCGAGCTCCCGCATGGCCGGCACGGCTAGTTCCAGCCGGCGCCGCAGCGGGTGGTGCGCCAGCAAGCGCGCAAACGTGAATGGCTCACGCCGCACGCGGGGATCGACGAACAGCGCGCCGCCCAGCGGGCGCTCGCCCAGGCCGCGCAGGAACGGCCAGTCGCGCCGGGCATGGTCGGGCTTCACCACGGTATGGGCAAAGATGGCCGGCGCCCCGTCACAAATCAGCAGCACCTCGCGCGCCAGCGCGCGGCGGCGGGCAGGCAGCCCCAGCGCCTGCCATTCATCGGCAAGGGCGAGCTCCATGCGCTGTGCCAGGCGACGCACCCGGAAAGCGCCTGACGCCGCCACCAGCCGGGCGGTGAGCGAGCCATCGCCGATCACCCAGCGGCGCAGGTTGGCGCTGATGGCGGGATCTTCGGGTAAGTGGGAGTGCCAACCGCTGCGGCGCACATGCGCCCCGTTCATGCCGCGCTCATGCCTGCGGCTCCGGGTCGATGGGGCTGACCTGGCTGACCTGGCCATCGGGACCATAGCCGCAGAAAGCGAGGACTTCATCGACGTAGTCGGCAAATTCGCTGATGCCGTGGTCGCTGCCCTCGATGACACGGGTGTGCGCCCCGGGGAATGCGGCCAGCATCTCGCGGTAGTCCAGCACCTCGTCGCCGGTCGCGGCCATCAGGAAATAGCGCTGCGGCCGGGTGATGGGCTCGACCCGCAGTGCCAGCAGTTCATCCAGGTGGTGGCGCTCCACCCGCACCGAGCCGCCGCCGTGCCAGAGCGGCTGGTCGCCAAGGTGGCGCTCCAGGTCGGTCCAGGGATGCACCGCCGGGTTCAGCAGCACCGCGCGGCAGCCGTGGCGCTCGGCCAGCCAGCGCGCATAGAAGCCGCCCAGCGAGGAGCCGATGATGGTGAGCGGCTGCGCGCCGCCAGCCTGCGAGGCCGCGATGGCCGCTTCGGCCTGGGCGATGGCCTGGGCCGGCGACACATTCAGCACGGGGCAGGCGTAATAGCGCCCCACGCCCCACTCGCGCATGCGCTCCTGGACCAGGCGGGCCTTGAAGGACTGTGGTGACGAGCGGAAACCGTGCAGGTACAGCAACATGCCAGCCCCCGCTCAGGCGCAAGCGCCAGCAGCAAAGGCGTCCAGCAGCTTCTGGTGGACGCCGCCGAAGCCGCCGTTGCTCATGACCAGCACATGGTCACCCGGGCGCGCGGCGGCTCGCACCGCGCGGACCAGTTCGGGCAGATCGCTGAAGGCGGCCGCGCGCTCGCCCAGCGGCGCCAGCGATCCGGCCAGGTCCCAGCCCAGCGCATCCTTGCCGCTGGCCGCGCCGTAGCCGAACACCAAGTCAGCCGTCTCGAGGCTGGCCGGCAGCTGCGCCTTCATCACGCCCAGCTTCATGGTGTTGGAGCGCGGCTCCAGCACCACCAGGATGCGCGCCTCGCCAACCCGCTTGCGCAGGCCGTCGAGCGTGGTCTGGATCGCCGTGGGATGGTGGGCAAAGTCGTCATAGACCGTGATGCCATTGACCACGCCACGCACTTCCATGCGGCGCTTCACGTTAGCAAAGCGCGACAAGGAGTCGATCGCCTGCGGCGCGGGCACGCCCACGTGGCGGGCAGCAGCAATCGCAGCCAGCGCGTTCATCCGGTTGTGCGTGCCTTGCAAGGCCCAGCTGAGCCGGCCTTGCAGCTTTTCGCCGAACCAGACATCGAAACTGTCCTGGGTCACGCTGTCGCCGGCCCTGGCGGCAGCGGCTTCTTTGGGCTCGGCGGCACGCCAGTCGCCGACGCCGAACTGCTCGGTCTCGCTCCAGCAGCCCCGCTCCAGCACGCGCGCCAGGCTTTCCTCAAAGCCGTTGACGATCAGCCGGCCCTGCTCCGGGACGGTGCGCACCAGATGATGGAACTGGGTCTCGATGGCAGCAAGATCCGGGAAGATGTCGGCGTGATCGTATTCCAGGTTGTTCAGGATGGCGGTGCGCGGACGGTAATGGACAAACTTGCTGCGCTTGTCGAAGAACGCCGTATCGTACTCATCGGCCTCGATCACGAAGAAGTCGGACTCGGTCACCCGGGCCGACACGCCGAAGTTCTGGGGCACGCCGCCCACCAGGAAGCCCGGCTGGTAGCCGGCATCTTCCAGGATCCAGGCCAGCATGGAGGTGGTCGTGGTCTTGCCGTGCGTGCCCGCCACCGCCAGCGTCCATTTGCCGCGCAGCACATGCTCGCCGAGCCACTGCGGGCCGGAGACATAAGGCAGGTTGCGGTTCAGAATGGCCTCCATCAGCGGATTGCCGCGCGAGACCACATTGCCGATGACGAACAGATCCGGCTCCAGCGCCAGCTGGCCGGGATCGAAGCCCTCGATCAGTTCAATGCCCTGCGCCTCGAGTTGCGTGCTCATCGGCGGGTAGACATTGGCATCGCATCCGGTGACGCGGTGGCCAGCCTGCTTGGCAAGCACGGCCAGGCCGCCCATGAATGTGCCGCAGATACCGAGGATGTGAATATGCATGGGATTTGGGATTAGGCGGGCCAGGGCGGCCGGGCCGGGTTGCTTCTGGATGGAAAGAATTGTACCTGAGGGGGTGACGGCGAAGCCGTGCGGGAGGCGCCGGCGCCGGCGCCGGGCACGGCAGATTTCCAGGCCGCAGCCTTCTTCCCAAGGAATCTCCCCGTCACCAACCACTCTAAAATGCAAAACCCCGCCCCAGCGCAGGCCGCGATCCCTCCGGTATCATCCCCCCATGCCCCGCCGCCCCAGCCTCGACCCCATCCGCCTGCGCGAGGAAATCGCCCAGGCCGCCGCCCGCATGATCGCGGAAGACGGCACCGACTACGCTACGGCCAAGCGCAAGGCCGCGCGGCAGCTGCTGGGCGACGTGCGCGTGGCGGGCGAGTGGCTCCCCGACAATGAGGCCGTGGAGGCGGAGGTCCGTCTCTATCAGGCGCTTTTCCACTCGGAGAGCCAGCCCCGCGTCCTGGCGCTGCTGCGCCGGCTGGCCGTGCTTGCCATGCGCGACCTCGCCGCGTTCCGCCCGTACTTGGCCGGGGCCGTGCTCAACGGCACCGCCACCGAGCATTCCGACATCTATCTACAGTGCTTCTGCGATAGCCCCAAGGATCTCACCCTGCACCTGCTCAACGCTGGCGTGGACTTCGACACCAGCGAGACCCGGCATTTTGCCGGCCGCGGCGAGGTCGAGACCCTGAGTTTCCTCTGGAAGGGACAGTGGCCGGCCGTGCGCGACGCGCGCCTGCTGGCAGGAGAGATCCGTGCGGAACTTGGCCAGCCAGTTGGCATTCATATTGCGCTGTATGATGCGGATGACGAACGCGGCGCAGTCCGGGCCGCGGCCAGCGGCCGGGTTGCCCGTGCCGATGTGGACGCGGTGCAAGCGCTGCTGGCGGCCGCCGAAGCGGCAGCCCGCGAGGTGCCCGACGCGCCCGCGGCGGCCTGAGCGCCACCTCTGACCGGGAGCGCAGGCGAGGCCGGACATAGGCCATGCGCGCTTTCCCCATGGAGCCCTCCAGGTTCTTATCTCTTCCATCAGCCGCTATCTTTCTTGCTGCCATGACATCTTCCACCAGCACTCCTGTCCGCCGCAGCCGCCTCTGGGTCTGGCTTGCCGTTGCCGTGGTGGCCGCCGCCGCCGGCGCGCTGGCCGGGCACTATGTGTTTTCGCCCAAGCCGGCATCCGATGAGGCCGTCGAGACGTTCCTGCGCACGCAACTGCCGGATCCGGACGGCACCCAGATCAACTTCGCGCAACTTCGTGGAAAAACGGTGGTTGTGAACTTCTGGGCACCTTGGTGCGGCCCCTGCGTGGAAGAAATGCCCGACCTGACCGCTTTGCATAAGGAATACGCGGGACGGAAAGTGGAATTTGTCGGCATCGGCATCGATTCCGCCAGCAACATCCAGCAGTTCATCAAGAAAGTCCCCGTCTCGTACCCGCTCGCCGTGGCCGGTTTTGCCGGCACGGAACTGTCGCGCAATTTCGGCAACGCGGCCGGCGGCCTGCCCTATACAGTGATCATTGCGCCAGATGGCACGGTCAGCTACCGCAAAATGGGCAGGGTTTCCCCTGACGAGCTGCGCGCGGCGTTGCCTCGCAGCTAGGCATAAGATTCTTGATTTGGGGCGATTTTCTCCTAACCTTGTTCGATCATCACGCAATTTGATCGAAACGCGATTCCGCACGCAAAAAGGGCGGGGTCGGGTCTGAAAACTCGCCGACTTCGAAGCTGCCTATGTCTACGCTGCTAGACAAATCACTCTAAGCTACGGTAATCTCCGCGCAATTTCGTTGAATTGGTCGAGCCGCCGTGATCGATACACCTCCCGAACGCCGCTCCGCCCGCTACCGCAAGGTGCTGGTCCTGCACGGACCGAACCTGAATTTGCTGGGCACGCGGGAGCCGGAGACTTATGGGTACACGAAACTAGCCGATATCGACCTGGCCCTCGCGCAGCGCGCCCGCCAGACCGGCATCGCCCTGGCTACGTTTCAGTCCAACCATGAGGGCGCGCTGGTGGATCGTATCCATGCCGCGCGCGACGAGGGCGTGGATTTCATCATCATCAACCCGGCCGCCTATACGCATACCAGCGTGGCGCTGCGCGATGCGCTGGCCGGGGTGGCGATTCCGTTTGTGGAAGTCCACTTGTCGAACGTGCATCGGCGCGAGAACTTCCGTCATCACTCCTACTTCTCCGATGTGGCGATCGGGGTGATCTGCGGACTTGGCTGGCAAGGGTATCTGCTGGCGCTGGACTATGCCCTCGAGCAGGAGCTGGAGCAGGCGCTTCCCAAAGCCTGATCCGCCCATTGATTTCTTAAACCATTACCGCGCCCCCGGCGCCTGCCCTGCCGCTGTTTTTCGCGGCGGACCGAGGCAGCCCGCCGGAGGCGTCAGTTTTTTCCCGGACGCAGCCACCAGAGCGGTGGCCGCCGGACAACCCGATTCAGGAGGATAGAAGATGGACCTGCGCAAGCTGAAGACGCTGATCGACCTGGTGGCCGAGTCCGGCATCTCCGAGCTGGAAGTCACCGAAGGCGAAGGCAAGGTGCGGATCGTCAAGGCGCCGCCGCAGGTCATCGCCGCGCCGATGGCCATGCAACCGATGCAGGCACTGCCCCCGGCCGCCGCGCCCGCCGCGATGCCCGCCGTCGGCGCCGAGCCGGCCGCCCCGCAGCTGCCGGTTGGCCATGTCGTGACCTCGCCGATGGTCGGCACCTTCTATCGCGCACCGTCACCGGGCGCCGCGTCGTTCGTCAATGTGGGCGATACCGTCAAGGAAGGCCAGACGGTCTGCATCATCGAAGCCATGAAGCTGCTCAACGAGATCGAGTCGGACAAGGCTGGCGTGATCAAGGAAATCCTGGTCGAGAATGGCCAGGCGGTGGAATACGGCCAGCCGCTGTTCATCATCGGCTGAAACTGACCGGCATGCCGCGCCGCCCGCAGCCTGCGCCGGAGAGTGCTCCGGCCAGCCACGGCGGCGACGGCCATCGGGCGTTCCTCGTCCCGGTGCCAGCACCCCCGCCCGCACTCCGGCTGCCCTCGCCGGGGGCGCCAGGATCTGCCGCGGTGGGACCGCCTTTCTCCTCGCAGAGAGTGACTATGTTTGAAAAAATTCTGATCGCGAATCGCGGTGAAATCGCCCTTCGCATCCAGCGCGCCTGCCGCGAACTCGGCATCAAGACTGTGGTGGTGTATTCGGAGGCCGACAAGGAAGCCAAATACGTCAAGCTGGCCGACGAAGCCGTGTGTATCGGCCCGGCGCCCTCGCCGCTGTCGTACCTCAACATGCCGGCGATCATCTCGGCCGCCGAGGTGACCGACGCGCAAGCCATCCATCCGGGCTATGGCTTCCTGTCGGAAAACGCCGACTTCGCCGAACGCGTTGAAAAGTCCGGTTTCGTCTTCATCGGCCCGACCTCGGAGAGCATTCGCCTGATGGGCGACAAGGTCTCGGCCAAGCAGGCCATGATCAAGTCCGGCGTGCCGTGCGTGCCGGGCTCCGAGGGCGCCCTGCCCGACGACCCCAAGGAAATCCTGGCCACGGCGCGTGCCGTGGGCTATCCGGTCATCATCAAGGCAGCCGGCGGCGGCGGTGGCCGCGGCATGCGCGTGGTGCACACCGAGGCAGCCCTGGTCAATGCGGTCAACATGACGCGCGAGGAAGCCGGCCGCGCCTTCGGCAACCCGGAGGTCTACATGGAGAAATTCCTGGAGAACCCCCGGCACGTCGAGATCCAGATTCTGGCCGACCAGCATCGCCAGGCCATCTGGCTGGGCGAGCGCGACTGCTCGATGCAGCGCCGCCACCAGAAGGTCATCGAAGAAGCACCTGCGCCGCACATCCCGCGCCGCCTGATCGAGCGCATCGGCGATCGCTGTGCCGAGGCTTGCAAGAAGATCGGCTACCGCGGTGCCGGCACCTTCGAGTTCCTGTACGAGAACAACGAGTTCTACTTCATCGAGATGAACACGCGCGTACAGGTGGAGCACCCGGTCACCGAGATGATCACCGGCATCGACATTGTGCAGGAGCAGATCCGCATCGCCTTTGGCGAGAAGCTGCGCTGGCGCCAGAAGGACGTGCAGCTGCGCGGGCACTCGATCGAATGCCGCATCAACGCCGAGGACCCGTTCAAGTTCACGCCGTCCCCCGGCCGGATCACTGCGTGGCACATGCCCGGCGGTCCCGGCGTGCGGGTCGACTCGCACGCGTATGATGGCTACTTCGTGCCGCCCAACTACGATTCGATGATCGGCAAGATCATCACTTACGGCGCCACCCGCGAGCAGGCCATCGCCCGCATGCGGATCGCGCTGTCGGAAATGGTGGTGGACGGCATCCAGACCAACGTACCGCTGCACCGTGAGCTGATGCTCGATGCCAACTTCGTCGAAGGCGGCACCAGCATTCACTATCTCGAGCACCGCCTGGCCCAGAAGAACGTGGCCAAGGGCGGCAAGATCTGAAGCCCCGGCGCGGCCAGTCATAACTGATCGACAAGGATCGCCTGTGGCATTTCAGGAATGTGTGATCGAAATCGCACAAGACCAGGCCGAAGCCTGGTCTGACGCGCTGTTCGACCTCGGCGCGCTGTCGGTCTCGGTGGAAGACGCCGATGCCGATACGCCCGACGAGCAGCCGCTGTTCGGCGAGCCCGGCATGGAGCCGACCCGCCTGGCATGGAACCGCTCGCGCGTGGTGGCACTGTTTGACGACAGCGCCGACCCCGTGCTGGTGGTGGCCGCCGCCGCCAATGCACTGGGTATCGACCCGGTGCCGGCGTACCAGTTGCGCCCGGTGGAAGACCAGGACTGGGTGCGCCTGACGCAATCCCAGTTCGCGCCGATCCGCATCGGCGAGCGCATCTGGGTGGTGCCGTCCTGGCACGATGCGCCGGAACCCGACGCGGTGGTGCTGGAGCTGGACCCGGGCCTCGCCTTCGGTACCGGCAGCCATCCCACCACGCGGTTGTGCATGCAGTGGCTGGAACAGAACATCAAGGCCGGCGAAACGGTGCTCGACTACGGCTGTGGCTCGGGCATCCTCGCCATCGTGGCGCGCAAGCTGGGTGCCGGCGACACGCTCGGCATCGATATCGACCCCAACGCGGTGGAAGCCTCGCGCTATAACGCCGAGCGCAATCGCGTGGAGGCCACCTTCGCGCTGCCGGAAACCGTCTCCGAGGCCAGCTACGACCTCGTCGTCGCCAATATCCTGTCCAACCCGCTGAAGCTGATGGCGGCCATGCTGAGCGCACGGGTTCGCCCCGGCGGCCGGCTGGTGCTGTCGGGCGTGCTGGAGCGGCAGGCCGACGAAGTCGCCGCGGCCTACGCGCCCTGGCTGCCCATGTCGGTCTGGCGCAGCGAGGAAGGCTGGGTCTGCCTGCACGGCACCCGCGGTGAAGGCCCCGGCACCCAAAGCTGAGCCCAGCCCATGGCCGCAGCCAAGCTCGTCACGCGTTGCCCGGCCTGTCGCACTGCCTTCCGGCTGGTGGCGGACCAGTTGCGGCTGCGCCAGGGGCTGGTCCGCTGCGGCCAGTGCGATACCGTCTTCGATGCGCGCGAGCACCTGATCGAGCTGCCGGCGCCCGAGCCGGCAGGCAGCCCTGAGACCGCCGCGCAGTCGGCGGGAAGCACTACCGCCCCTGCCCCTGCCGAGTCCCCGGCACATGAGGCGCCCGTCGAGCACGCGCACGACGAAGCGCAACACGAAGAAGCCCACGAAGAATCACACAAGGCCGCCCGCGCGCCGCGCGCCCCGCGCAAGCGCTCTCATGCCGACGCGCACCCGGACACGCAAGCGCACGCCGTCGAAGCTGCTGCTGTACCGCACGAGGCAGCACACTTCGACACGCGCCCCTCCGACGACGACGACGCCGACGAGAGCCGCCCCGCCGCTGCGCCCTTTGACCCCGGCTACGACCCTGGCTATGACGTGCCGGCGCTCGACGCGCCCACCGTCATGCTGTACCAGACGCAGGCGGAAGCAGACGAGGCCGTGCAGGCCAGCAACCGTCAGGCGGAGCCGGAAGCCGGCACTGCGGACTCAGACACCGGTGAGGACGAGGACGAGCCCTCCGCGGTATTCGTGCCCGGCATCGTCGAGGGCGAGGAAGTCGGCCTTGCCGCCGACGCCGAGGGAGCCGAGGCAGACACGCCGCGGGCAAGCGAAGCACCCGCCCCCGCGCCGGAAGCAGCACCCTGGCCGCAACTCGACCCCAGCACGCTAGGCGACGACGATGCCACGCACACCGCGGACATCGCCGATACGGAAAGTGCTGCCGACACAGCAAAAGCGGCGAACGAAGCATCCGCCACCAGCCGTGCCGCCACGAGCACTGCCCCCAACGCCGCCAACGCTGACACTGCGGCCGTCCCGAGCGCAAGCGGTTACCTGCGCGCCGAAGCGCAGGACGACCTCCCCGAGATTCCCGCAGCCATCGCACGCGAGCAGGCCGAGCGGCCGTGGATGCGCAGCGACACGCCTGCCACCCCGTCCTTCGCGCCCGACTTCCTGCGCCACGCGCGCGAGCGCGATCCTGGCCCGGCCAGGCGCAAGCGCGTGCTGCAAAGGCTGGCAATCGGGTTCCTGGTGATCGCGGGACTGCTACAAGGCACCTACCTGGCGCGCAGCCAGTTGTCCGGCCGCTTCCCCGTATTGCGCCCCGCCTTCGAGGCGGCCTGCGCGCCGCTGGGTTGCGAGGTGGCACCATGGCGCGACATCGACGCCTTGCGCATCGAGAGCTCGCTGCTGCAAAAGCAGGATGAAGAATCCGACGCCTACCTGCTCGCCGTCACGCTGCGCAACCAAGGCCGCGCCACCGTGGCGCTGCCCGCCATCGAGCTGGTCATGACGGACCTCCAGGACCAGCTCCTGCTACGCCGTGTGCTGCAACCCGCCGACTATCTCGAAACCGGGCAGCAGGCCTTTGCCACACATGGCCTGCGGGCAGGCACGGAGCTGCCGGTTCGGGTACGATTCCGGTCGCAGCAGGCGGCGGCAAACTACCGCGTGCTGATCTTCTATCCCTGAATTCCACCCGGGCTCGCCGCTCATTCCGGGCGCCCCCATTCGCGAGCCCGCATTTCACACAGGAGCACATATGAGCAACGTCACCCTCGGCGGCAACGCCATCGAAGTCGGCGGCAAGTTTCCGCAAGCCGGCGACAAGGCCCCCGCATTCTCGCTGGTCGGCAAGGACCTGAAGGACGTCACGCTGGCCGACTTTGCCGGCAAGCGCAAGGTGCTCAATATCGTCCCCAGCCTGGACACCCCGGTGTGCCAGGCTTCGGCCCGCAAGTTCAATGAAGCCGCCAGCGGCCTGGCCAACACCGTCGTGCTGACCATCTCGGCCGACCTGCCGTTCGCCATGGGCCGCTTCTGCACCGCTGAAGGCCTGGCCAACGTGGTGCCGCTGTCGCTGATGCGCGGTGCCGACTTCAAGGGCAACTACGGCGTGGATGTCAAGACCGGCCCGCTGGCCGGCGTGACCGCGCGCGCCGTGGTGGTGCTCGATGAGAACGACACCGTGAAGTACAGCGAACTGGTCTCGGAAATCAAGAACGAGCCGAACTACGACGCCGCACTGGCCGCACTGAAGTAAGCGCGCCACCTGCCAGGCGCGGCCACCCGGCAAAACGGGTGGCCGTTTTTGCATTCAGGGGCACCGGCCTGACCCGGTGGCCCCGTCAGTCCGCATTACGAGAATTGGAGAGAGCATGTCCAGCCTGATCTGTGGCTCCGTTGCCTACGACACCATCATGACGTTCGAGGGGCATTTCCGCGAACATATCCTGCCCGACCAGATCCACATGCTGAACGTGTCCTTCCTGGTCCCGTCCATGCGCCGCGAGTTCGGCGGCTGTGCCGGCAATATCGCCTACTCGCTCAAGCTGCTTGGCGGCGATCCGGTGATCATGGCCACCGTCGGCGTCGACGCCGAGCCCTACCTGCAACACCTGCGCGCGCTCGATATCGGCACCGAGCACATCCGCACCCTGCCCGACACCTTCACCGCGCAGGCAATGATCACGACCGACCTGGAGAACAACCAGATCACGGCGTTCCACCCTGGCGCGATGAACCAGTCGCAGCTCTCGCAGGTGCAGGACGCGCTCGGCGGCAGCAATGCGCCCGGCCTGGGCATCGTCGCCCCCGACAGCCGCGAAGGCATGCTGCACCACGCGCGCCAGTTCGCCGCCGCCGGCGTGCCGTTCATCTTTGACCTGGGCCAGGCCATGCCGCTGTTCAACGGCGATGATCTGCGCCAGTTCGTTGAACTTGCCAGCTACGTGACGGTCAATGACTACGAAGCCCAGGTTCTGTTGTCTCGTACCGGCTGGACCAGCGACGAAGTCGCCGCCCAGGTCAAGGCCTTCATCGTGACCCACGGCGAGAAGGGCGCCACCGTCTTCGCCGACAAGCAGAAGTACAATATCGCCTCCGTGAAAGCGGATCGTGTCGTCGATCCGACGGGCTGCGGCGATGCCTTCCGCGGCGGCCTGCTCTACGGCATCGAACGGGGCTTCGACTGGGAAACTACGGGCCGGCTTGCCAGCCTGATGGGCTCCATCAAGATCGCGCACCAGGGTCCGCAGAACCATAAGCCGTCGCGCGACGAAATCGGTGAACGCTTCCAGTCCGCTTTTGGCTATCGCTACGAGTAACACCTTTTTCGGGATTGATCCTATGCACACCCTGATCCGCACCAGCGCCATCGCGCTCGCCGCCGCCGCCACCCTGGTGGCTGGCTGCGCTTCGCAGTCGAACTCCGCCAGCATCTACACCCCGGGCCAGGCGCAGCGCGAGCAGACCTTGCGCTACGGCGTGGTCGAGACGGTTCGCGAGGTGCTGATCCAGGGCGACCAGACCGGCGCCGGCACCATCGCCGGTGGCGCCATCGGCGGCATCGCCGCGGGCAGCACCATCGGCCGCGGCGGCGGCTCGGTGGCGGCCGGCGTGCTGGGCGCCGTGCTCGGCGGCATCACCGGCAGCATGGCCGAGAACAAGATCAGCCAGCGCCGCGGCCTGGAAATCACCGTGCGCCTGGACAACGGCGACATGCGCGCCATCGTCCAGGACGCCGACGAAGCCTTCCGTCCGGGCGAGCGCGTGCGCTTGCTGTCGTCGGGCGGCACGACCCGCGTCACGCACTAAGCGCAGGACGCAGGACGGCATTTGGGCGGCCCTGGATGGCCGCGCAGCGGCAGGCGCAACCCAAGGGTGCCGCCCTGCCGCGCAACGGCTCCTGGCACGCTCTGAAGCGGTCTGCTGGGCCGCGGCAGACGCCGCAACGCAACCCTGGCAAAGCGCTGACTCCTTCACCGGAGCAGCGCTTTTTCTTTGCTGCGATCCCGGCCCGGGCTCCGGCGTCCCGCTTCCCGCTTTCCGATCGCCCATGAAAAAACCCGCCGGGCTTGCACCATCGGCGGGTTGGCAAGACTCGCGTCTTGCGGACCGGATACGCGGTATCCGGTCAGTGCGGCACGCCCTGCGTGCCTTGGCAATTCCCAGCGGTAGCCGTTACCAGCACGCTTACGGACGGGTGCCCGTGGGGAAAGGCCATGCCGCAGCCGGGTTCAGCGCGGTCTTGGCAGCTGCAGCGGGTGCAACAGCAGGTGCAGCGGCAGGCTTGGCAGGCGCGGCCTTCTTGGCAGCAGCCTTCTTGGCCGGTGCCTTCTTGGCAGCAGGCGCCTTCTTGACCGGCGCAGCCTTCTTGGCAGCAGCAGCCTTCTTGGCAGGCGCGGCCTTCTTTGCCGGAGCAGCCTTCTTGGCCGGTGCGGCCTTCTTGGCGGCGACCTTCTTGGCCGGTGCGGCCTTCTTCGCTACAACCTTCTTGGCGGCAGCTTTCTTGGCCGGTGCGGCCTTCTTGGCTACGACCTTCTTGGCTGCGGCCTTCTTGGCCGGTGCGGCTGCCTTCTTGGCCGGCGCTGCCTTCTTCGCTACGACCTTCTTGGCGGCGACCTTCTTCACTGCAGCCTTCTTGGCCGGTGCGGCCTTCTTGGCGGCGACCTTCTTCACTGCGGCTTTCTTGGCCGGGGCGGCTGCCTTCTTGGCGGCCGGCTTGGCGGCGGCCTTCTTAGCCGCCGGTTTCTTCTTTGCAGTCGTTGCCATGGATAACTCCTTCACTTGAGAGTGAATATCGAATGACCTAAGTTGGCGACCCGACCGACCCGAGGCGCGATACAGCGGTGCGACCCCAATCGAGCGAGCGATTCATCGGCGCACGGCAACGTTGTGGCCGCACGCTAATGAATTCGGTGGCAGGGGCACCGCGGCGCGCGGTGCGAATGTGGCCAAGCGGAGCCCGCAGCCGGGCTTCTGACGCTTGCCGCGCCCTGGAATATTCGATCTGCCCGCGCCATCCGCCGGATCGGCGCGCGACATGAAAAGAAGAGATATCGGCCGGCATTTCCGCGATGCGGGCTAGGCCACGCACACCACGTACGGCATTTTTTCGGGGGTAGTTCGCCCATCCCGTTGCTGGGCCAAAGGAGACTGCACGCGTTTTAGAAAACCAGTACGGCTTGGTCTGCGTCAAAGTTCTAGTGCTCCTGAGCTACCTGTTTCATTGCATCGAAGTGGGTGGCGCTCATCGTTGCGCATCACGTCCAACCTCATCGTTGCATCTTGCTGTCTTGCTTGCCTCGCAAGCCATGCAATGAAGTGAGACTCTTGTCAAGGCGAATCATAATTCGTTTGTTGGGCGATGTTAAGAAAAAAGTGCAAAAAAACTTGCGCGCGAGCATGACAACTTCATCGTCTTCGTCGTTGCGCTGCGCGGACCTCGTCTTTGCTTGCGCGCGCTGCGCTCTCACCGCGTCTCTCGTCCCCTCTCGACGCTCTCTCGCGAGCATGCTCGACGCAGCTTCGACACAGCGTCGCGCGAGCGTTACGACGTTGCCGGCACGCTCCCCTTTTTCATCGCGCGCATCGCTGCCTGCGCGCCTTCGAGGCGCTTGAACGACACGCTTGCCGACCATTCCGGAAAACCGGAAACCCGCATGCGCAAAGGCTTTTCGGGAAACTAAAAACTTCCGCGAGACAACCGCGCGCACGCCTCGCGCCGTCGTTGCCACGCGTGCTGCCCGGATGCGAGCGAGCACGGCGAGCGCATCGACAGCGCCACCGCGAAGACTCGCATCGGCAACGCGGCGCGCAGCGCGGACGCTGCGCGTCTGCGTATCCCGGCACGCGCGCTCACGCGCAGCGCGAGCAGTGATGCGCCGACGCAACGGTTTGAGAATCGTCACCGCGACACGCGCGCTCCAACGATGCGCGAACGATGCTCGGACGATGTCGAACGCCATCTCGCACTCGCATCGCGCAGGCGTCGTCGACGCGTGAGATGCCATCGCGAGCCGCGCATTGCCGGTGGTGTCGCCGGTGGTCTCACGGTGGTGTCGGCATGCGTCCGGCAGTGGATGACTCAGCGCGTCGACCAGGACGACAGATCGCCTGGCGAGGCATCGGCTTGCGCACCATCCGAATGGACTACTGCCAACGGATCAGGTCGCCGATGCGCGCAAGCAACGAGAGAGGGGATGGCCGCACGCGCCGGCGCGTCCTGCGGCAGCAAGCGCGGCATGTTGCCCCACTTGAAACGCACGGCTAGAGGATTGCTTCGAGTGGCGGCCAGGGGACAATTTGCTGCATGACAGAATCGGCCTGTTGCCAGCCGCCAGGCCGGTCTGCGGCAGGTGCCGGGGCGGCTTTGGTGCGTACGCAAAGGCGGGCTGGCGATTGCAGCGCGAGCCCATGGCCAGTAGATTGGCGTACGCGCGCCGCCGGGCTGGTCCTGCGCCGGTATCATGGCGCGCGCCAACTCGAAGAGGAGATCCCAATGCACTTTACTGCCCCCCGCTCCGTCGCACGCGCCGCCGCCGTCGCGGCTCGCACCGCCGTGCTCGCAGGTGCGCTGCTGGGTAGCGCCGTTGCGCTGGCCCAGGCCACCCCGACCGGCTCATGGAAGACCATCGACGACGCCACCGGAAAGCCGCGCGGCCTGGTGGAGATCAGCGAACAGAACGGTGTCTACAGCGGCAAGCTCGTCAAGAGCTTCGTCGAGAGCGACGGCAAGCCCAAGGTGTGCGACAAGTGCACCGACGCGCGCCGCGACCAGCCCATCATGGGGATGACCATCATCACCGGCCTGCGCAAGACCGGCGACAACGAGTGGAGCGGCGGCGAGATCCTCGACCCCGAAAGCGGCAAGCTCTACAAGACCAAGATGTCGCTGGCGGACGATGGCAAGAAGCTCAACGTGCGCGGCTTCATCGGCATCAGCCTGCTGGGCCGCACCCAGACCTGGGAGCGCGAACGCTAGCCTGCCACGACGGGCGGTGCCGGTGCCACCGACGGCACCGGCCACACTGCCTGGTTGCCTTCGCGCATCACCGCCGCGCCACCTCCGCCACACCCCCTTCCCCGCCCATCCCGCCCTTCCCACTCTTCCCGCCACTACCGCCCGCGCCCCCTTGCGCGGCATGCGGCCCGTTGCCTGCCATGCGCTGCCCGCATGACGACATGCGCAGAATTCGTTTTCGGCCCGACCTCGCTCCTCCTACCATCGGGTTACCTGCCGTGCGCCGCTTTATCCCCGACCGCACCGGGCGGCGCTGCCACGCCGGCCCGGCATCGACACGGTCCGCGCGCCGGGCCCGCCAACCCAGGAGGATGTCATGCACGCAAGCGCCCACCCAGAAGCGCCATCGAAGCCACCAAGCGTCAGCGGCGCGCAACGCCGCCGCGCCATCGTCGCCACCGTGATCGGCAACGGTCTCGAGTGGTTCGATTTCACCGTCTACAGCTTCTTCGCCGTCATCATCGCGAAGCTCTTCTTCCCCACCGGCAACGATCTGTCCTCGCTCCTGCTTGCGGTTGCCACGTTTGGCGTGGGATTCTTCATGCGGCCGGTCGGCGGCATCGTCCTCGGGGTATACGCCGACCGCGTGGGCCGCAAGGCGGCGCTGTCGCTGACCATCCTGCTGATGGCGCTGGGCACCACCATGATCGGCCTGGCGCCCACCTATGATCAGATCGGCCTGTTCGCGCCGCTGCTGATCGTGGTGGCACGGCTGCTGCAGGGCTTCTCGGCCGGTGGCGAGATGGGCGGCGCCACCGCCTTCCTGACCGAGTACGCACCGGTGGAGCGCCGCGCCTACTACTCCAGCTGGATCCAGGCGAGCATCGGCGTGGCCGTGCTGCTGGGCGCCGCGGTCGGTACCTTCGTCACCTCCGCGCTGAGCACCGAGGCGCTCAATGGCTGGGGCTGGCGCCTGCCCTTCCTGCTCGGCATCGTGATCGGGCCGGTGGGCTACTACATCCGCCATCACCTCGACGAGACGCCGGCCTTCCGCGATGCCACCGACAAGTCGGATTCGCCGCTGGCCGAAGTGCTGCGCGACTACCCGCGCCAGACCGCGGCGAGCTTTTCGATGGTGATCCTGTGGACGGTCTGCACCTATGTGCTGCTGTTCTATATGCCGACGTACTCGGTCAAAGTGCTCCATGTGTCGCAGTCGACCGGCTTTATCGCCGGCATGGTGGGCGGCCTGGCGATCATGGTGTGTTCGCCGCTGGTGGGGCTGCTGGCCGATCGCATCGGGCGCCGCGTGCTGCTGTCGAGTTCCGCGCTGCTGATCCTGGTGCTGGCTTACCCGATGTTCGTCTACATCAACCAGGCCCCGGGGCTGGCTTCGCTGGTGGTCTTCCAGCTGGTGTTCGGCGTGCTGATCGCCACCTACACCGGCCCGATCCTGGCGGCGTTCTCCGAGCTGTTCCCGGCCAAGGTGCTGTCGACCGGATTGTCGGTAGCCTACAACCTGGCGGTCACCATCTTCGGCGGCTTCGCGTCGTTCATCATCACCTGGCTGATCGCCAGCACGGGCAGCACCATGGCGCCGGCGTTCTACGTGATGTTCGCCGCCGCCATCAGCCTGGCCGGCACGCGCCTGGTGCGCGAGCCCGCCTACCTGCGCCCGGCGCAGGCTACCCGAGCCGCTCAACCCGCCTAATGACTGTCCCGCGCATGAAACAGATCCTGCTTAAGGGCGGCAACGTCCTCGACCCTGCCCACGGCAGCCTCCTGCAACGCCACGATGTGCTGATCGAGGGCGAACGCATCGCCGAAGTATCGGCCACGCCGATCCACGCCCCCGCCGCACAGGTGATCGACCTCGCCGGCAAGACCGTGATGCCCGGGCTGATCGACTGCCACGTGCACGTGCTGGCCTCGCTGGCCAACCTCGGCCTGAACGCGGTGCAGCCTAATGTACTGGTGGCGTTTCGCGCCATGCCGATCATGAAGGCCATGCTCGAGCGCGGCTTCACTACCGTGCGCGATGCGGGCGGCGCCGACTGGGGCCTGTCACAGGCAATCGAGGCCGGCCTGGTGCCGGGCCCGCGCATCTTCCCTTCCGGCAAGGCACTGTCGCAGACCGGCGGGCACGGCGACTTCCGCCCGCGCGCCGATGTGCTGGAGCCATGCTCGTGCGCCTTTCGCGCCGGCGCCATCGCCCGTGTGGCCGATGGCGTGGACGCGGTGCGCCTGGCGGTGCGCGAAGAGATCCAGAAGGGCGCCACGCAGATCAAGATCATGGCGTCCGGCGGCGTGGCTTCGCCCACCGACCCGATCGGCAACACGCAATACAGTGAAGACGAGATCCGCGCCATCGTGGCGGAGGCCGAGGCAGCCCAGACGTATGTGATGGCGCACGCCTACACCGGCCGCGCCATCGCGCGCGCGGTGCGCTGCGGCGTGCGCACCATCGAGCACGGCAACCTGGTCGACCGCGCAGCCGCGCGCGTGATGCGCGAGCATGGCGCGTTCGTGGTACCCACCCTGGTCACCTACGAAGCGCTCGCGCGCGACGGCGCACGCCTTGGCTTGCCGGCGGCATCGGTGGCCAAGATCGAAACCGTGCGCCAGGCCGGCCGCGATTCACTCGGCATCTACGCGCAAGCCGGCGTGCCGATGGGCTTTGGCTCCGACCTGTTGGGCGAGATGCACCAGGACCAGTCGGATGAGTTCCGCATCCGCGCGGAGCTGCTCGGCAACCTGGAAGCGATCCGCAGCGCCACCTCGATCGCCGCCGCGATCCTGCAGCGCGAAGGGGAGCTCGGCACCGTGCGGGCCGGCGCGCTGGCGGACCTGCTCGCGGTCGATGGCAACCCGCTGGCGGACATCAGTGTGCTGTGCGGCCAGGGCGAGCACCTGGCGTTGGTGATGCAGGCAGGACGGCTGCATCGCCAGCCCGCCTGAACGAAGCCAGCAGCGGGGCCAAAGCCCCGTGCTACGACGACGGCTGTCTCTCCCTCTCCCCTCACGGGGAGAGGGTTGGGGAGAGGGGCGGTTTGGCTAGGAGCCACTTGAAGCGAAGCCCAGTGTTTTCCAGCACGCAGGCGTAACGATCGCCCGCCCTCTCCCCCAGGCCCTCTCCCACAAGTGGGAGAGGGGAGCAAACCAGCGGCAAGATAAACCAATTGTGGTAGCCGTGATTCTCGCCCCACGGGCGGGAATCACTCAAGCGCGATGCGAAGCGAGCCGTCAAGGTTTGAATCTCCCGTTATGCGGCGCCTCGTCGGCAAGCCAAAAGAGCGGAAAAGAGGGACCCATGTCTGAGCATCGCCCTAAGGCGATGTGAGTTTGGGTCCCGGCCGCTCTTTTGGCTTGCCGACGAGGAGGCTTTCGCCGCATCCGGGTCGCCTTCTTTGCCTACTTTCTTGGCGAGACAAGAAAGTAGGTCGCCTCCCCGCAGGGGAGGTGAAACTGCCTTTGACTTTAAGCCGTTGAGCTTTTGAGCAGCAGCACGCATGGTGAACAAGTAGGCATCCGAGAGCCAACGCCACATCCAACACCCGCCCTCTCCCCCGCCCCCACTCGACACGGCTGCTCTCCCACAATTGGGAGAGGGGAGCAAACCTGGCGCTGGCGACCAGCCTCTCGCCATCACCCCGGACTATCATGGCGGATAAACCGTTGCACTCGCCGCCATGCGTATCTCCCCCCTTCCGCCCCTGCCCTGCCTGGTCGCCTTCGAGTCGGCCATGCGGCATGGCAGCTTCACCCGCGCCGCGAGCGAACTTCACCTGACGCAAAGCGCCATCAGCCGCCAGGTGGCGCAGCTCGAACACTTCCTTGGCAAGAAGCTCTTCATCCGCGAGCCGCGCGCACTGCGCCTGACCGTGAGCGGCCAGGCTTATGCCGAAGAGGTGCAGCGCCTGCTGTCGGCCTGCGCCGAAGCCACCGAGGACGTGATGAAGCGCAAGGGCCATGGCGAGCTGACCGTGGCCTGCTCCAGCGGCGTAGCCGTGCTCTGGCTCACGCCCAGGCTGGGAGCCTTCCGCGCCGCGTATCCCGACATCCACCTGCGCCTGCTCGTCAACGACAGCCTGGCCTCGCTCTCTCCCGCCGAGTTCGACGTGGGCATGTATTACCTGCGCGAGGGCCCGCCGCCGGGACTGGCATCACGCCGCCTGTACGACGAAGACGTGTTTCCCGTCTGCGCGCCGCACTACCTGGACGGCCGTCGGCTGGAGCCTACCGACCTCCCCGGCGAGACCTTGCTGATGCTGGAAGACGGGCAGCGCCAATGGATGTCGTGGCAGACCTGGCTGGCCCACAACGGGCTGGCGGACGCGCGGCCGCCGCACAAGCTGGTGGCCAACCAGTATCCGATCCTGCTGCAGCTCGCGATGGAAGGCCAGGGCATCGCCCTGGGGTGGCGCCACATGATCGACCGCTGCCTGCAGGAGGGACTGCTGGTGCGCGCCTGCGAGGCGAGCGCGAGCCTGGGGGGTGGCTACTACGCGGTGTGGCCGCAAGACCGCGCGGAGGCCGCGGCAGCGCGGACGTTCCGCAACTGGCTGGCGCAGCAGAGCGCGGAAAGCCAGTAACGGGGGAGCGAATGCGGGTTCAGCGAATTGACAGGTTCGCTGGTTATCATCCGTTGCTTGCACCCAAAACAGCCAATGGAGACAACCATGCGTATTCCCGCCACCAGCCGCGCGCTGGCCCTCGCCGTTCCCGCCCTGTTCGCCGCTGCCGGCTTCGCCATGCCCGCGCAGGCCGCCGATGCCTGGCCGACCCACGTGATCAAGTTCGTCGTGCCGTTCACCGCTGGTGGCGCCAATGACCTGGTGGCGCGCGCGGCCGCCGACGCGGTTGGCAAGCGGCTCGGCCAGACAGTGATGATCGAGAATCGCCCGGGCGCTGGCGGCGTGGTGGGCGCGGACTACGTGGCCAAGGCCAAGCCGGATGGCTACACCTTCCTGATCGGCGCCGTTGGCACTGTCACCAACAGCCTGATCCGCGCCAAGATGCCCTACGCGGCCGACGACCTGGTGCCGGTCTCCCTGGTCGCGGTGAGCCCGTCCGTGATCGTGGTCTCGCCGTCCCTGCCGGTGAACAACCTGAAGGAGCTGGTCGAGTACTCCAAGAAGCAGCCTTCGGGCGCCAACTTCGCCACCGCCGGCAGTGGCAGCACGCCGCACTTTGTCGAGGAGATGCTCAAGGAAAAAGGCGCGGTGCTGACCGTGGTGCCCTACAAGAGCGGCTCTGAGAGCATTACCGCGGTGATCGGCAACCAGGTCACGGCGACTTCCGAGGCCAGCGTGGTGGTGCTGCCCAACATCAAGGCCGGCAAGCTCAAGGCACTGGGCGCGACCTGGGACAAGCGCATGAGCGCGGCGCCGAACATCGCGACCACTGCCGAGCAAGGCATGCCGGACGTGCGCATCGGCCACTGGGCCGGCGTGTTCGCGCCCAAGGGCACGGACCCCGCCATCCTCAAGAAGATGAACGCCGAAATGAGCGCCGCCATGCAGACGCAGGAGACGCGCGACCGGTTGGTTCCCAACGGCATCGAACCCGCCGGCGGCACGCAGGAGAGCTTCATCGCCTTCATCAAGTCGGAGCGCGAACGCCTTGGCCGTATCGCAAAGAACGCCAACATGACAGCGGAATAAGAAATATTTTCGACCGTCCCCATGACTGGGACGGTGAATGTCTGTATCGGGCCCGTCATGTACGGGCTCGTTTCATTTCTGAAATGTGCTTTATGCGTATTTTTGCATAACCCATGTGCACAATTGGCTTCATTGGCGCCAAATAATGTTTTTAACCCAGGACATTAGAAGCGGTTCTGCATTGTCTGTGATGAAAAGACAACGCGAATTGCAACGCAAATCATTCGCATTTATATTCCGGCTCGCCCAACCATAACTGCCTCCCGCCGTTGGCCGAACCGATCCAGACGCGCACCTTCTCGCCGCTTCCGGCCGGCTCGTGCCCACGGCCGCACCGGAACCGAGATACGACATGAATCGCCGCACGCCGATCGCAACTGCCCTGCTCGCGCTGTTCGCCACGCCCGTTGTCACCCTGGCCCAGACGGTCGCCACTGCCCCCGCCAGGCAGCCCGCGACAACGCTGCAGGAAGTGGTGGTGCAAGGCGGCCGTGCCAACGACGACTACAACGCGGTGAAGAATTCAGTCAGCAAGCTGCCCGAGGAACTGCGCGACATCCCGCAATCGGTGACGGTGGTCAACAAAGCGCTGATCGACGCGCAGGGCGGCACCTCGCTGGCGGATGCGCTGCGTAATGTGCCGGGCATCACCATCGGCGCAGCCGAGGGCGGCCAGATCGGCAACAACATCAACCTCAACGGGTTCTCCGCGCGCACCGACATCTATCTGGATGGGTTCCGCGACCGCGGCCAGTACTATCGCGACGTCTTCGCGCTGGAATCGGTGGAAGTGCTGATGGGGCCCTCGTCGATGCTGTTCGGGCGTGGATCCACCGGCGGCGTGATCAACCAGGTCACCAAGAAGCCGTCGCTGAAGGCCGCCACGGAAGTCACCGGCTCGGTAACCACCAACGGCCTGGTGCGCGCCACCGCCGACTACAACACGCCTACGGGTGAGACCTCGGCCTTCCGCATCGCGGCGATGGCGCAGGACGGCAAGGCAAGCACGCGCGACCAGACGACGGTGAAGGATTTCGGCCTTGCGCCGTCCTGGCGCCTGGGCATCGGCACCCCCACCGAGATCACGCTGTCGGCGCTGGTGCAGCATAACGAAGACATGGCCGACTATGGCTTCCCGGCGATCAACGGGCATCCGGTCAACGTCGACCGCAAGACGGCCTACGGCTTCAATGACGACCGCACCATCCAGGATGTCGCCGCGCTCAACGCCACCGTCGACCACAAGTTCTCGCCCAACCTGCGGCTGCGCAACCAGACCCAGTTCAACTACGTCAACACCAATGCGCGCGAGACCGCGCCGAACGCCGTCGGCACGGTCGGCGCCAAGGGCTTCACCGCCCTCACCACCACCAGCCTGCCGCTGGATGCGCTGTCGGTACGCCTGCAAAGCCACGACCGGCATATCCGCGACTACTCGATCTTCAACCAGACCGAGCTGGCCGCCAAGTTCGACACCGGCCCGGTCAAGCACACCGTGCTGGTTGGCGCCGAGATTGGCCACGATGGCTATGACAACCAGAACTACTACCGCAACGGCGCTTGCAACGGCGTGGCGCTGAACGCCGCCGCGACCGCCACCGCGGCAGCCGGCACCAGCGGCTACGCAGCCTGCGAGCCGCTCGTGAACCCGACCTATGGCAACTCGCCGGCAAACGCGCCGAGCGCGGTCGGCAACCGGCAGGGCGCCTCGGCCAATACGCTGGCGGCCTACATCAATGACTCGGTCGAGTTCAGCAAGCAGTGGAAGATGGTGGCCGGCCTGCGTTACGACCGGTACCTCGCCAGCATCTCCAATTCGGTCAACTCGACCAACACGCGGGGCAGCACCGTGCTGTCCAGCGCCGACCAGACCGTCAACTTCACCAGCGTGCGGCTGGGTGGCATCTGGCAGCCGACCGAGGCCCAGTCCTACTACGTGTCGTATGGCACATCGTTCAATCCGTCACTGGAGCAGTTGGTGGGCACCGTGGGCCAGCAGAACCTGGACCCGGAGAAGAACAAGTCCTATGAAGTGGGCGGCAAATGGGACCTGATGGGCGGTGACCTGTCGCTGACCTCGGCCGCGTTCCAGATCACCAAGGACAACGCGCGCAGCCAGATCGACGCCACCACCTATTCGCTGGCCGGCAAGATCCGCGTGCGCGGATTCCGTGCCGGCGCCACCGGGCGCATCACCAGCAAGTGGCAAGTGTTCGCCGGCTACACCTTCCTGGACGCCGACATCGTCAACGGTATTGCCGCCGGCACCCAGGGCATGACGCCGGCCAACACGCCCAAGCACACCGCGACGGCATGGACCAGCTACGCCGTGCTGCCGAACTGGGAAGTGGGCGGTGGCGCCTTCTATATGTCGCAGCGCTACGCCAACAACACGGACACCGTGCAGGTGGGCGGCTACGTGCGCTGGGACGGCATGATCGCCTACCACCAGCCCAAGTACGATGTGCGCCTGAACCTGTTCAATGTGTTCGACAAGAAGTATTTCGATGCACTGATCCCGTCGGACGGCGGCCGCTCGGTGCCGGGTACCGGCCGCACCGCGATGCTGTCCGTCGTCTACCGCATGTAAGCTGAGGTAAAGTGGCGTGACGCCATATCACCCCATGTCACGCCACATCACGCCACGCGGCGACCCGGGAGCCCCCCCCGGCGCCGCCCGTCGAACCCTGCCGAGATCGCCATGCTTGTCTGCATTCCCAAGGTCCTCAACGCGGAGCAGCTCGCCGCCGTGCGCCAGCAGCTCGACCAGGCTGGCGAGGCCTGGGTGAATGGCCGCGTATCGGCCGGCTACTCCGGCGCGCCGGTCAAGTTCAACCAGCAGATCGATGAGCGCTCTGACGTGGCGCTACAGTGCCAGCAGCTGATCGTGAGCGTGCTCGAGCGCAATCCGCTGTTCATCAGCGCGGCGCTGCCCAATATCGTCTACCCGCCGATGTTCAACCGCTACAGCGAGGGCATGACCTTCGGCGCGCATGTGGATGGCAGCGTGCGCATTCATCCGCACAATGGCCGCAAGCTGCGCACCGATATCTCGGCCACGCTGTTCCTCAGCGACCCCGCCAGCTACGACGGCGGCGAGCTGCAGGTGGAAGACACCTACGGCACCCACAGCGTCAAGCTCGAAGCCGGCGACATGGTGATCTACCCCGCCACCAGCCTGCACCAGGTCACGCCGATCACGCGCGGCACCCGCGTGGCCAGCTTCTTCTGGATCCAGAGCCTGGTGCGCGACGACGCGCAGCGCGCGCTGCTGTTCGACCTCGACAACGCCATCCAGAAGCTCAACCAGACCGGCGCCGACGATGGTGCGCGGCGCTCGCTGGTAGGTTGCTACCACAACCTGCTGCGGCAGTGGACCGAGACCTGAAAGGGGACGAATAAATCTACTGCGCGGCCCATGGCGAGTCCTGTGGTGCTCGCCGTACCCATGTACGGCTGCGCTCCTCGGACCCGCCATGGACCGCTCGCTACGATTTCTTCGCCCCTTTCGGCACGCCTTGTCTTTAATGCTGACGGCCGTGGTCGGAGGAAACTGGTGCCGCCCGGCTAAGCAAACTGCTCCGCCAGCGCCGCCCTGACCTTCCCGACCAGCGCGGCCTCCCCGGCCCGGGCAGGCAGCAGGAAGAATTCCGCAGTGGGCAAGGCAGGCAGCTTGAGCCTGGCCAGCGTAGCCGCATCGATGCGCGTTACCCCCGGCCCGATCGCCGACTCGTTCAGGCACGAGATGCCAAGCCCGGCAGCCAGCGCCAGATGCAGGCCAGCCACGCCCGAGGCGGAATGCGCAATCACGTGGTCCAGGCGCCGGCGCCGCAGCATCTGCACCACGAACTGATGCAGCGAGCAGGTATCGGGCAGCAGCACCAGTGGCAGCGGGCCGCTCACGCGCTCCGCCTCGCCTTGCGCCGCGACCCACGCCAGCGCCTCGCGGCGCAGCACGGTGCCACGCGCGCCTTTGGCGCCAGCTTGCTGGCCTGCCCCCTTGCCCGGCAAGCGCATCGACAAGCCGATATCGAAATCATCGGTGTGCATCCCCGCATCGATGACGCTGCTTTTCGTCACCTGTACGTGCAGCCGGAGGTAGGGATAGCTCTCGCGCAGCCCGCGCAGCATGCCGGCAATCTCGCCCGGCCGGAAGTAATCCGTCACCGCGAGCCGCAGCTCGCCATCCAGCGTGTGGCCGCGCAGGTCTTGCAGCGCCAGCTCGGACAGCGCCAGGATGCGCCTCGCATGCTCGAGCAAGCGTACGCCTGCCGGTGTCGGCGCCGCGCCCTGCTTGCCGCGCGTGAGCAGCGGCACGCCGGCGCGCTCCTCCAGCTTGCGCAGTTGCTCGCTCACCGAGGACTGCGACAGGTACAAGCGGGGCGCCGCGGCGGACAGGCTGCCGGCGTCCGCCACGGTCACGAAGGTGCGTAGCTGATCGAGCTCAAGTGCGCGCATGGCGGGCTCCCATCATGGTTCGGCTTGCTTCGGCTTATTTCGGTATAAACGATGGATAGTATCGCAAATTCCCGTTTTTCCGATAGCAGACAAAAGCCTAGACTGGCATCACTAACCCGCTGGATCAAACCCGGCGAACCAAGTGAAACCGCAAAGACCAAGGAGCCCGTCATGCCCCACATCAACCTGCAGATCTCCGGCAAGCCCAACGCATCGCTGACCCGCCGCAGCGCCGCCGCCGTGGCCGAGCTGACCCAGCGCGTGCTCGGCAAGAAGCCGGAGGTCATCGCCGTCTGCGTGCAGTACATCGACCACGACGCCTGGATCA
Organism: Cupriavidus sp. CuC1; assembly: GCF_044627735.1. Taxonomy (NCBI): domain Bacteria; kingdom Pseudomonadati; phylum Pseudomonadota; class Betaproteobacteria; order Burkholderiales; family Burkholderiaceae; genus Cupriavidus; species Cupriavidus sp. CuC1. Next base: position 78,537 of record NZ_JBIUHC010000013.1, read on the forward strand.
TCGGCGGCGAGCCACTCTCGGAGCAGGGCCGCAATGCGTTCCACCTCGACATCAGCGTGACGGACGAAACCAACACCAAGGCCGAGAAGGCGCAGTACCTGAAGGCCGTGTTCGAAGCCTTGTCGGAGCTGATCGGCAACGTCCATCCGGTCTCGTACATCCACGTGGTGGATGCGCGTGCGGCCACCTACGGCTACGGCGGCTTGACACAGGAGTACCGCTACCACCACGGTTGAGCCCGCGCCAGGCCGGGACAACGACCAGCCTTTGAGGCAGGACATTGTCGCAGCGCAGCAAGCTGTGGCAAAGTCGGCACCTGATCTGCCGCGCGGTGCCACAAGCGCCGCGCGCGCGGAAGAACCACAAGGAGAACCGATGTCCTTCCTGATCGTCCTGGCCGCCCTGGCCTTCCTGATGTTCGCGGCCTACCGTGGCTACAGCGTCATCCTGTTCGCCCCGGTGGCCGCGCTCGGCGCCGTCCTGCTGACCGAGCCCGCCGCCGTGGCGCCGGTCTTCTCCGGCATCTTCATGGAGAAGATGGTCGGCTTCGTCAAACTGTATTTCCCGGTCTTCCTGCTGGGCGCCGTGTTCGGCAAGGTGATCGAGCTGTCGGGCTTCTCGGAGTCCATCGTGGCCGCCGCCATCCGCTATATCGGCCGCTCGCGGGCCAATGCGGTGATCGTCACCGTCTGCGCGCTGCTGACCTATGGCGGCGTCTCGCTGTTCGTGGTGGTGTTCGCCGTCTATCCTTTCGCGGCGGAGCTTTACCGGCAGAGCAACATCCCCAAGCGGCTCATGCCGGGCGCCATTGCGCTGGGCGCGTTCTCGTTCACCATGGATTCGCTGCCGGGCACGCCGCAGATCCAGAACATCATCCCCACCACCTTCTTCAAGACCACGACCTGGGCCGCGCCGGTGCTGGGCCTGCTCGGCTCGTTGTTCATCATCGGGGTGGGCCTGTCCTACCTGGAGTGGCGCCGCCGCGCGGCAATGGCGCGTGGCGAGGGCTACGGCACTGCGTTGCGCAACGAGCCGGAGCGCAGCCAGACCGGCCACCTGCCGCATCCGGCGCTGGCGCTGCTGCCGCTGGTGGTGGTGGGCGTGGCCAACTTCGTCTTTACGCGCATGATCCCGCAGTGGTACGGCAGCAGCTACAGCGTGTCGCTGCCCGGGCTGGCCAAGCCCGTGCAGACGCAGATCGCCACCGTGACCGCGATCTGGGCGGTGGAGGCGGCGCTGTTGCTGGGCATCGTGGTGGTGCTGGCGACCGCGTTCGGCGCGGTGCGCGAGCGCTTTGCCGAGGGCAGCAAGAGCGCCATCGGCGGCGCGCTGCTGGCCGCCATGAATACCGCCTCGGAGTATGGCTTCGGTGGCGTGATCGCCGCCCTGCCCGGCTTCCTGGTCGTCAGCGACGCGCTCAAGAGCATCCCCAACCCGCTGGTCAATGCCGCCGTCTCGGTCAGCACGCTGGCCGGCATCACGGGTTCGGCCTCGGGCGGCATGAGCATTGCGCTGGCCGCCATGTCGGACACCTTCATCCACGGCGCGCAGGCCGCCGGCATCCCACTCGACGTGCTGCACCGCGTGGTGTCGATGGCCAGCGGCGGCATGGATACGCTGCCGCACAACGGCGCCGTGATCACCTTGCTGGCGGTGACGGGCCTCACGCACCAGGAGTCCTACCGCGACATTTTCGCGGTGACCGCCATCAAGACGCTGGCCGTGTTCTTCGTGATCACGGTCTACTACGTGACCGGCCTGGTCTGAACACGGCGGCGCGCGCCGCACCTTGTGGATCGCGCCGTCCTTACCTAGTGTGAGTGGGTAGCCGGTGGTGCGCATGTGTTTTATGCGCCATATGCCGGCTGCCCCACCCTGCACTTCCCACCGGAACACCGCATGAAAACCGTGAGTTTGCCCGGCGGCGAAAGCGTTGCCGCGCTCGGCATGGGCACCTGGAACATGGGCGATCAGCCCGCCGCGCGCGCGGAAGAGCTCGCCACGCTACGCCTCGGGCTGGATCTTGGCCTGACCCTGATCGACACCGCCGAGATGTATGGCGATGGCCGCTCCGAGGAACTGGTGGGCGAAGCCATCGCCGGGCGGCGCGACGAGGTCTTCCTGGTCAGCAAGGTGTACCCGCACAACGCCGGGCGCACCAGCGCGGTGGCCGCCTGCGAGCGCAGCCTGCGCCGCCTGGGCACCGACCGCCTCGACCTGTACCTGTTGCACTGGCGCGGCGGCGTGCCGCTGGCAGAGACCATGGAAGCCTTCATGGCGCTGCGCAAGGCGGGCAAGATCCGGCACTTCGGCGTCAGCAACCTCGACCTGGACGATATGCGCGCGCTGTGGCGCGTGCCCGGCGGCAAAGAGGTGGCGGCCAACCAGTTGCTCTACAACCTCACGCGGCGCGGCATCGAGTGGGACTTGCTGCCCTGGCTGCGTGAGCATGGCGTTCCCCTGATGGCTTATTCGCCGATCGAGCAGGCCACGCTGCTGCGCAATCCCCGGCTTGCGCGCTTTGCCGAGAAGCATGGCATCAGCCCGGTGCAGGCGGTGCTGGCCTGGCTGCTGGCGCAGCAGAGCGTCATCGCGATTCCCAAGACCAGCCATCGCGAGCGCCTGCGCGAGAACCACGGCGCGCTCGCGCTGCAACTCTGCGCGCAGCAACTGGCCGAGCTGGACGCTGCCTTCCCGCCACCGGACGGCCCGCGCCCGCTGGCAATGCTGTGATGTTGTGAGCAGCCGGCGCGCAGCCGGCACCGCCCCGTTGCGTCCATGCCAGCCCAGGAGCCGCCGCCATGACCATCGACTACGACGCCATCATCATCGGCACCGGCCAGGCCGGCCCCCCGCTGGCGGCGCGCCTGAGCGCGGCCGGCCAGAAGGTGGCCGTGATCGAGCGCCAGTCGTTCGGCGGGACCTGCGTCAACACCGGCTGCATCCCCACCAAGACCATGGTGGCAAGCGCCTACGCGGCTCAGCTGGCCCGGCGTGGCGCCGACTATGGCGTGGTGCCCACCGGGCCGGTGACGGTGGATATGGCGCGCGTCAAGGCGCGCAAGGACGGCGTGGTTGGCAAGTCCACGCACGGCGTGGAAACGTGGGTGCGCACGCTGGAACATGGCACCGTCTATCTCGGCCACGCGTGCTTCGAGGGCCCGGACACCGTGCGCGTGAACGACACCCTGCTGCGGGCCGGCAAGATCTTCATCAACGTCGGCGGGCGCGCCGCCGCCCCGCCGATGCCCGGGCTGGAACAGGTCGACTACCTGACCAACGCCGGCATGATGCGCGTGGACACGCTGCCGCGGCACCTGCTGGTGGTGGGCGGCAGCTATATCGGGCTGGAGTTCGGCCAGATGTTTCGCCGCTTCGGCAGCGAGGTCACCATCGTGCAACGCGGCCCGCGCCTGATCGAGCGAGAGGATCCCGATGTGTCCAATGCCGTTCGCGACATCCTCGCCGCCGAGGGCATCGAGCTGCGCCTGGACGCCGAGTGCATCGCGCTGGAGCAGCGCGGCGGGGAGGTCGTGGTGAAGATGGATTGCGCGCGAGGCGCGCCTGAGATCGTCGGCTCGCACGTGCTGCTGGCGGTGGGCCGGCGGCCCAATACCGACGACCTTGGCCTGGACCGCGCCGGCGTCGCCGTGGATGCGCGTGGCTATATCCAGGTGGACGAGCAGTTGCGCACCAATGTGCCCGGCATCTGGGCCATGGGCGACTGCAACGGGCGCGGCGCCTTTACCCATACCGCCTACAACGACTTCGAGATCGTCGCAGCCAACCTGCTGGACGCGGCGTCCGGCGAGCCGCCCCGCACGCTCGGCGACCGCATCCCCGCCTATGCGCTCTACACCGATCCGCCACTAGGGCGCGTCGGCATGAACGAGGCCGAGGCGCGGCGGTCCGGGCGCAATGTGCTGGTGGGCATGCGGCCAATGACGCGGGTTGGCCGCGCGGTGGAAAAAGGCGAAACGCAAGGATTCATGAAGATCCTGGTCGATGCCGACAGCCGCGAGATCCTCGGCGCGGCGGTGCTGGGCGTGGGCGGCGACGAGGTGATCCATTGCATCCTCGACGCGATGTATGCGTGCGCGCCATACACCATGGTCCAGCGCGCCATGCATATCCACCCCACGGTGTCCGAGCTGATCCCGACCATGCTGGGCGAGCTGCATCCGCTGGAGCCGGCCAGGCCGGCGGCGGCGTGAGCGGCCCGCACAGCCAGCGCTGAACATGTCCACCACGCCGCTGGCCCAGGGCCCGTGCGACGACGCAATGCTGCGGGCCGGCCCCGGCGGGCCACCCTGCGCCCGGGCCGACGAGCCGTGGGTGCTGGCTGCCACCATCCTGGCGTCCAGCATGGCCTTTATCGATGGCACCGTGGTCAACGTGGCCCTGCCCGCGCTGCAAAAGGACTTCGACGCCAGCCTGAGCGGCATGCAGTGGGCGGTGGAAGCCTATGCCTTGCTACTGGCGGCGTTGCTGCTGGTGGGCGGCGCCTCCGGGGACCGCTTTGGCCGCCGCCGCGTCTTTGCGCTGGGTGTGGCGATCTTCGCGGCCAGCTCGGCTTGGTGCGGCCTGGTCGGCAACATCGGCCACCTGGTCGCAGCGCGGGCGGTGCAGGGCGTGGGCGCTGCGCTGCTGGTGCCAGGCAGCCTGGCGCTGCTGTCGGCCTCGTTCGATGCGAGCCGGCGCGGCAAGGCCATCGGCACCTGGTCCGGCGCCACCGCCATGACCACCGCACTCGGGCCCGTGTTGGGCGGCTGGCTGATCGAGCATCTGTCGTGGCGCGCGGCCTTCCTGGTCAACCTGCCGCTGGCGGTGGCGGTGCTGGCCATCGTCTTCTGGCGCGTGCCGGAAAGCCGCGCACCGCAGCAAGCCGGGGGACTCGACTGGCCTGGCAGCCTGCTCGCCGCGCTGGGGCTGGGCAGCCTGGTCTACGGCCTGATCGAGTCGCCGGCGCTGGGCTGGGGCCACCCAGCCGTATGGATGCCGCTTGCCGCCGGCCTCGTTGCGCTCGGCCTGTTCGTGCTGGTGGAGGCGCGCGTGGCCAACCCGGTCATGCCGCCCGCGCTGTTCCGCTCGCCCGCTTTCCTGGGCGCCAACCTGCTCACCTTGCTGCTTTACGCAGCACTTGGGGGCGGCCTGTTTTTCTTCCCGCTCAATCTGATCCAGGTGCAGGGCTATTCGTCGACGGAGGCCGGCGCCGCCCTGCTGCCGTTCATCCTGCTGATGTTCCTGCTGTCCGGCTGGGCCGGCGGGCTGGTGGACCGGCATGGTGCGCGCAAGCCGCTGATCGTGGGCCCGCTGGTTGCGGCAGCGGGTTTCGCGCTGTTTGCATTGCCCACGGCCGGCGCCAGCGGCGGCAGCTACTGGCTGACCTTCTTTCCCGCGGTGCTGGTGCTCGGCGCGGGCATGACGATCAGCGTGGCGCCACTGACCACCACGGTCATGAACGCGGTGCCGCCGGGCTCGGCCGGCACGGCGTCCGGCATCAACAACGCGGCGGCACGCGTGGCCACGCTGCTGGCGATTGCCGTGCTGGGGATCGTGATGGTGCGCGTGTTCGACTACCGGCTGGACCGCTCGCTTGGCCAGTCGGTGGCGAGCGGAGCGGTGTCGGCGCAGGTGGCGCGGGCCGTGCAGGCGCAACGCGCGAAGCTCGCCGCCATCGCGCTGCCGGCGGCCACGGACCCGCAGGCGAAAGCGGCCGTCCGGCAAGCGGTGGACGGCGCCTTCGTGGCAGGCTTTCGCTGGGTCATGCTGCTGTCGGCGCTGCTGGCTGCTAGCGGGGCGGCATGCGCCTGGGTTTTCCTGAGCCCGGCGCGCGGCAAGACCGGCACCGGGAATGCTGGCAGCTAGCGCATCTAGCGCCGTGGCGCCGGCGCCGCGCGCTCGCCCAGGTACACCAGCAGCAACTCCTCGACAGTGAGGCGCCGGAGCCTGGCTTCGCGGCCAATCGCGCGCTCCAGCTCCGAGAGCTGGAAGGCTTCCACGCTCATGCCGACAGCGCGCGCGTGGCGCGGGGTGATGACCTTGAGCAGCGCCACCACTTCGGGGTTGTCGGCGAGAAAACGCTCATGGGCCAGTTGCAAGCGTTCGGGGGAGAGAGTCATCAGCAGGGGACCGCAATATTGTGGGTGCAAGGTGGGTGGGGCGCGACAGGTCTGGTGAGCAGGTCCGAGGCAGGAATGCGCACCGGCGCCCGCCCATTACACCACAGCCGTGCCGGAGCCCCAAACCGGAGCCCCCACGCAGGCCTCACTGCGTTATTGCAGCTTGGCGGTATAGCGCTCCCGCTCGACATAGCGGATCAGATAGCTGCGGGTCTTGGCTTCGGTATCCTGGCTCACGCGATCGGCGGCCTGGCGCGCGCCATCGCGGCCATGCGAGGACACCATCTGTGCGTCCAGGTAATCGCGAAACGCCGCGCGCATGGCGTCGAGCCGGGGCCGGCACGCCTTGAGCGCCGCATTGGTGAGATCCTGCGCAGAGGCGCTGCCGGCCATGCCGGCATCGGCCTGGTCCTTGGCGCACGTGGTGTAGGCAGCGCGTAGCGATTGCCACTGCTCGGTGGCTTCACTGACGGCTTGCGGATCGGCGGGCGCGCGCGAGGCGCAGGCTGCTGCCAGCAGCGTGACGGGGATGAGAGCGAGGACGGATTTCATGTTGCATGGACCAGCGACATGCGGCGGGGTTCCTGCGCTGTTGGATACGCACGCCAAGCCCGCGGCCGCCATGTAGGACAGCCACGCTCAAAAATGCAGTCTCCGTCCTACAGCTTTCCCCGGACATGCTTTGTATATTTTACAGAAACGGGGGGAGGCCCAACGGCATTCGGGGAAACCCATGACCCGGTTAGCTGCATTCACAGTTTCTACAAGTGCCGATTACGCCTATCCTTGAGCACAGGGGGTGTTAATGGCTCCGGGGTAACGGTGCAGTGTGAGGTAAAACAATCAGGAGAGTGAGCATGGAACGCAGATCGTTTTTGACGGTAGGAGCTGGACTGGTGCTGGCAAGCGCAGGCCTGGGGCTGGGTGCCTGTACCACCACGCCCGACACGCCGACGGACAAGTCGGCCAAGCGTCGGGAAATCGACGGCGGCGTCGACGGCGCCCTCAACAAGCTGTATGCCACGGCAAGCGGCTCGCGCGAACTGGCTAACCGGGCGCGCGGCATCCTGGTCTTCCCCAACACACTCTCGGCGGGCTTCGTTGTTGGCGGCGAGTATGGCGACGGCGCGCTGCGCGCCGGCGGCGCCAACCGCGGCTACTACCGCATCATCTCGGGCTCGGTCGGCTGGCAGATCGGCGCGCAGTCCAAGGCCATCATCCTGATGTTCATGACCCAGGACGCGCTCGACAAGTTCGTCGCCAGCCAGGGCTGGACCGCCGGCGTGGACGCCACCGTGGCGCTGGCCAAGATCGGCGCGAACGGCGTGCTGGACACCAATACCGTCCAGCAACCGATCGTCGGCTTCGTGGTGACCAACGCAGGCTTGATGGCCGGCCTGTCGCTGGAAGGCTCGAAGATCACCAGGCTCGACATGTAAAGCCGCGCAAGGCGCCTGCAGGCTCGCACAGGGGCTGGGTTGCGAAAGCAGCCCGGCCCCTGTCGTTTCCCATTGTCCACACCCACTCACGCATTGTTACCGCATGCGCCACGCTAACCGGCTAGAATCCGTCCCTTTGGCCGAATTCACATGTGGTTCAAGAATCTCCAGCTGCACCGTCTGTCCGCACCGTGGTCCCTCGCCGCCGAAGAGGTCGAGGAATGCCTGGCGCGCCACGCATTTTTCCCTGGCACCAGCCTGGAGATGCAAACCCAGGGCTGGGCCTCGCCGCGTGACAACGGCGCGCTCGTCCACCAGGTCGGCAAGCAGTTGCTGCTGACCATGCGCACCGAAAAGAAGCTGCTGCCGTCCACGGTGGTCAACCAGGTCACCAAGGCGCGCGCCGTGGAGCTGGAAGAGCAGCAAGGCTTCAAGCCGGGCCGCAAGCAGATGCGCGAGCTCAAGGAGCAGATCACCGAAGAACTGCTGCCGCGCGCATTCAGCATCCGCCGCGACACTCGCGTGTGGATCGACCCGGTCAACGGCTGGCTCGCCATCGACGCGGCCGCCCCGGCCAAGGCCGATGAAGTGCGCGGCCTGCTGTTCAAGGCCATCGACCCGCTGCCGCTGGACAACCTGCATGTGAACCAGTCGCCGGTCACCGCCATGACCGACTGGCTGGCCACCGACACGGCCCCGGCCGGCTTCACCCTGGACCAGGAAATGGAGCTGCAATCCAGCGCCGAGAGCAAGGCGACGGTGCGCTATGTGCGGCATCCGCTGGATGCCGAGGACCTGCGCCGCCACATTGCCGCCGGCAAGCGCTGCACGCGCCTGGCGATGACCTGGAACGACCGCGTGTCCTTCGTGCTCACCGAATCGCTGACCATCAAGCGCGTGGCCCCGCTGGACGTGATCAAGGAACAGGCCGACCCCAGCGCCCGCGACGACGAAGAACGCTTTGACGGCGACTTCACCATGATGGCCGGCGAACTGGCCAACCTGCTGTCGGACCTGACGGCCGCGCTCGGCGGCGAACGCAAGCTGTGAGCTAGCGGACCGGCCAGAGCTGCCCGGCCTGCCTTCAAACGGCGCCGCCGCCCGGCGGCGGCGCCGCGCCGTAGCCCAGCAATCCGCTGGCGACCTGCGCCTCATGGCGCACGGCCACGGCGATCGGCCCATCCATCGACGCATCGAAGCCGCCGGTGGCGCCCAGCGCGGTGAGCACCGCGCAGATGCGGCCCGTGTAGTCATACAGCGGCGCCGCCACGGCGCTGATGCCCTTCAGGTTGGTATCGCGCACCACCGCGCACCCGGCGGCCTGCACTTCGCGCCGCAGTGCGCCGATGGGGTCATCGCGATCCAGTTGCGCGCGCAGGTCCGCCGGCGCCGCCGCGAGTTCTTCTTCCGCCATTGCGCGCACGCGCGGCTCGTCCAGCAAGCCCAGCAGGGCGCGGCCCGTGGCCGACCACAGCATCGGCATCACCGACCCTACCCGCACATTGACCGTCACGGGCAGCCCCGGCTCCTCGAAACGCACGATGGTCGGGCCCTTGTTGCCCATCACCGCCACAAAGCAGGTCACGTCCAGGCTTTCGCGCAGGCGGATCAGCGACGGCTCGGCGATCCGGATCGGATCGACCTGCCGCATCGCCGCCAGGCCGATCAGCATGGCCTCCACGCCCAGGAAATACTGCTGCGACACCGACTCCTGCGCCACCAGCCCCTCATCGATCAGGCTGGCCAGGTAGCGGTGCACCTTGGCCGGGCTCTCGCCGATATGCGCGGCCAGCGCGGTCAGGCTGGCACGCCCGCCCAGGTTGGCCAGCCCCTTGAGCACCGTCATGCCGGTCTGCGCCGATTGCACGCGCTGGCGGCGCTCGCGCGCCGGCGGCTCGGCGGGTGTTGCGGTATCGGCTGAGTCACTTGAGGCGCTTGAGGCGCTTGGGTCGATTCGTGTCTTCATGGGCGGAGATTCTAGTGCCGTGCAAGGCGCGACGGCATCAAATCCACGTTAACCCGCATCGCCATATTACGCAATGCGTATATCATTTACGCATAACGACACCGGAGGGCGCCACGCCTCTACCGGCAACGAAACGGGAACAGGAGACAAGATGATGATCACCATCCGCAAATGCATCGCCGCAGGCCTGGGCCTGGCCGCCCTCCCCATGCTGGCGGCAACCGCTGCCGCCGAACCCGCCTTCCCCACCAAGCCGGTGCGCTGGATCGTGCCCTACGCCGCCGGCGGGGGCTCGGATTTCCTCGCGCGCTCCATCGGCCAAGCCCTCTCGACCCGGCTGGGCCAGCCCGTGCTGGTGGACAACAAGCCGGGTGGCAACACCGCGATCGGCGCCGCGGAAACCGCGCGCGCGCCGGCGGACGGCTACACGGTGCTGTCGGCGGACAACGGCACGCTGGTGTTCAACCCCGCGCTGTACAAAACCCTTTCCTACAACCCGGTCAAGGACCTGGCGCCGGTCACCTTGCTGGGCCGCTTCCCGATGATCCTGGTGGTGGGCCCGGGCATGAACGTCAACACCGTGCAAGAGTTCGTCGCCCGCGCCAGGTCCAAACCGGGCGGCATCGACTACGCCTCGGCCGGCGCCGGCAGCCCGCATCATCTCGCGATGGAACTGCTCAAGGTGGAAGCCGGGCTGAACATGGTCCACGCGCCCTATCGCGGCGCGGCGCCCGCACTCGCCGACGTGGCCGGCGGCCAGGTCCCGGCCATGATGGTCGACCTGGCCGCGGGCGCGGGCTTCATCAAGGGGGGCAAGGTCAAGGCGCTGGCCGTGGCCAACGCGACCCGCCTGCCCCAGTTGCCGGACGTGCCGACCTTTGCCGAGGCGGGCTACAAGAACGTGGATGCCGCCGCGCTGGTGGGCATGGTGGTGCCGGCCGCCACAAAGCCGGAGATCGTCGCCACGCTGAACAAGCAGGTGGTGGCCGCCATCAATGACCCGGCCGTCAACAAGCGGCTGGTGGACTTCGGCGTGGAACCGGTCGGCAACACGCCCGCGCAATACGCCGAACTGCTGCGCAGCGAGACCACGCGCTGGCACAAGCTGATCCGCGACCTGAAAATCACGCTGGAGTAACGGCAGCGGCGTCGCGAACCAGGATCCCCGCAAACGAATACATGGAGCAACAAGCATGGCCAACGCCACCCCCAATCCACACGCCTCGGGATGTCCCGTTGACCATAGCTTGCTGGCGGCGCAGCGCTCGCCCACCGGCTGCCCGGTCAGCCCGGGCGCCGCCGGCTTCGATCCCTTCGAGGATGGCTACCAGCAGGACCCGCCCGAGTACGTGCGCTGGGCGCGCGAGCAGGAGCCGGTCTTCTACAGCCCCAAGCTGGGCTACTGGGTGGTGACGCGCTACGAGGACATCAAGGCGATCTTCCGCGACAACCTCACCTTCAGCCCGTCCATTGCGCTGGAGAAGATCACGCCGACGGGGCCGCAGGCCAACGCCGTGCTGGCGTCCTACGGCTACGCGATGAACCGCACGCTGGTCAACGAAGACGAGCCCGCTCACATGCCGCGCCGCCGCGTGCTGATGGCGCCGTTCACGCCCGCGGAACTCAAGCATCACGAGCCCATGGTGCGCAAGCTCGCGCGCGACTACGTCGACCGCTTTGTCGACGACGGCCGCGCCGACCTGGTCGACCAGATGCTGTGGGAAGTACCGCTGACCGTGGCGCTGCATTTTCTCGGCGTGCCCGAGGAAGACATGGACCTGCTGCGCAAATACTCCATCGCGCATACGGTCAACACCTGGGGACGGCCGAAGCCGCAAGAGCAGGTAGAAGTCGCGCACGCCGTGGGCAACTTCTGGCAGCTGGCCGGCAAGATCCTCGACAAGATGCGGCAGGACCCGTCCGGCCCGGGCTGGATGCGCTACGGCATCCGCAAGCAGGTGGAGTATCCGCAGATCGTCACCGACTCCTACCTGCACTCGATGATGATGGCCGGCATCGTCGCCGCGCATGAAACCACCGCCAACGCCACGGCCAATGCCATGAAGCTGCTGCTGCAGCATCCGCGCGCATGGCAGGAGATCTGCGAGGACCCCGCCCTGATCCCCAACGCGGTGGAGGAATGCCTGCGGCACAACGGCTCGGTGGCCGCGTGGCGGCGCCTGGCCACGCGCGACGTGCAGGTTGGCGGCGTGGACATTCCCGCCGGCTCCAAGCTGCTGATCGTGACGTCCTCGGCCAATCACGACGAGCGGCACTTCGCCGATGCGGACCTCTTCGACATCCGCCGCGAGAACGCCAGCGACCAGCTCACCTTCGGCTACGGCGCTCACCAGTGCATGGGCAAGAACCTGGCGCGCATGGAGATGCAGGTCTTCCTGGAGGAACTCACGCGGCGCCTGCCCCATATGCGCCTGGCCGAGCAGCAATTCACCTACGTGCCGAACACCTCGTTCCGCGGGCCCGAGCACGTGTGGGTGGAATGGGACCCGAAGCAAAACCCCGAGCGCGCCAACCCCGCGCTGCTGGATGTACAGGTGCCGGTGCGCATCGGCGAGCCTTTGGGGCATGCAATCAGCCGGCCGGTGGTGGTGGCCAGCGCGACGCAAGCGGCCGAGGGCATCGTGCGGCTGCGGCTGGTGTCGCCCGATGGCCAGCCGATGCCGCGCTGGGCGCCGGGCTCGCATATCGACGTGGAATGCGGCGACACCGGTCTGTCGCGGCAATACTCGCTATGCGGCGACCCGGACGACAGCGGCGCGCTGGAGATCGCCGTGCTGCGGGAGGCGCATGGCCGCGGCGGCTCCGCGTGGGTGCATAACGGCGTCAAGGCCGGCGACCGGCTCAAGATCCGCGGCCCGCGCAATCACTTCCGGCTGGATGAGGCCGCGGGCAAGCTGATCCTGATCGCCGGGGGCATCGGCATCACGCCCGTCAGCGCCATGGCCCGCCGCGCGAAGGCGCTCGGCATGGACTACGCCTTGCACTACAGCGGGCGCTCGCGCGCGTCCATGGCGCTGCTCGACGAGCTCATCGCGCTGCATGGCGATCGCCTGCAGGTCTACGCCAAGGATGAAGGACGGCGCAACGATTTCGCCAGCCTGCTCGGGCAGCCCGAAGCGGATACGCAGATCTACGCCTGCGGCCCCGCGCGCATGCTCGCAGCGCTGCAGGTGCATTGCGCCGGCTGGCCCGGCGATGCGCTGCGCATCGAGCATTTCGAGTCCGCGCTGGCCACGCTGGATCCCGGCCAGGAGCAAGCATTCGAAGCCGAGCTGAAGGACTCCGGCATCGTCGTCACGGTCGCCCCGGGCCAGACGCTGCTGGCCGCGCTGCGCGCCGCCAACATCGACATGCAGAGCGATTGCGAGGAAGGCCTGTGCGGCTCGTGCGAGGTGCGCGTGCTGGCCGGCGAAATCGACCACCGCGACGTGGTGCTCACGCGCGCGGAGCGGCAGGCCAACAGCAAGATGATGAGCTGCTGCTCGCGCGCGAAATGCCAGCGGATCGTGCTGGAGCTATGAGCGTGGCTGGCGCTCAGCCGCCCTGCCCGGCTTGCTCTGCTGCCAGCTTGGCATCGATGGCACGCGCCCGCGCCACCGCCGGGCGCGCGTTGATGCGGTCGATATAGGCCTGCACCACCGGCGTCGCCTCGACCAGCTTGAACATGGTGGTCCAGGTCAGCGCGGTGCCCCACAGCACGTCGGCCGCGGTGAAGGTGTCGCCCAGCAGGTAGGGGCCTTTTTCCAGCTGGCCCAGCAGCGTGCCGATGGTGGTGTTGTAATCGCCGTAGGGACACATCGCGCGCGGCGTTTCGCGCTGCTGCGAGCGGTCCACCAGTGCCGGCTCGAAACAGGAACCGTAGAACGCCATCCAGCGCAGGTAAGGCCCGCGCAGCGGATCGGTCAGCGCGGGCGCCAGCCTGGCCTGCGGGAACAGATCGGCCAGGAAGATGAACACCGCCGCCTGCTCCGTCACCAGCGCATCGCCATAGCGGATGGCCGGCACCTTGCCCATCGGATTGATGGCCAGGTAAGCCGGCTCGCGCTGCTCGCCGGCCTTCATGTTGAGCGGGTGGAGACGATACGGCACGCCGAGTTCCTCAAGCAGGGTCAGCGCGCCGGTGGAACGCGTATTGGGCGAATGGAACAGGGTGAGTTCAGGCTGGAACATTGCATTGGCTCCGGGGGGATAGGGAGGGATAGGGAATTACGCGCTGGCGCCGTCGACCTTCTTCGGATGCAACTGCGCCAGGTCGACGCCATCGAGGCAGCGGACATTGATGGCCGCCACGCGCGAGCCGTCGGGCATGCTGCCCAGCGCATAGGCCTCCACGCCGCAGGTCTCGCAGAAGCGATGATCGATCACATGCTTGTTGAACTTGTACGTGCGCGTAGCCTGCGCGCCCTCGGTCAAGGTGAACTTATCGGCCGGCGTGAACGACCAGATAAATCCTCGCTTGCTGCACAGCGAGCAGTTGCACTCGATGGCGCCGGCAAGATCGGCATCCACTTCATAGCGTACGGCGCCGCAATGGCAGCCGCCGGTGTAATGGGCTCGTGGCATGGTTGTCTCCGATAGAATCGAATCGAATCGTTGTTCATTGTTCGTTGCCGAAGCCATCAGTTTTACACCGTTCCCCATGACCCGATTGGACAAACGCGACACGCATGCGCCCGTCACCGCCGAACCCAAGGGCATCGTCGACCCGCTCGGCACGCAACGGCGCATCCGGCTCGGCCGCTATCTGCCGTCGGCTGCGCTGGCGCCCTTTGTCGAGCACTACTGGATCGTCGAATGGGACCTGGCGGGCCAGCCGCCGCAGGTACAGCGCGTATTGCCCTACCCCAACGCCAACCTGGTCTTCGACCGCGGCCAGACGGCCATTTTCGGCGTGGTGCGCGGGGTCTTCGATCGCAAGCTGGAAGGCACGGGCCATGTGCTCGGCGTGCGCTATCGCGTGGGCGGCCTGCGCCCTTTGCTGGATGAGCCGATCTGCGCGCTGACCGATGGCACGCGGCCGGCACGCGCTTTGCTGCGGTGCGACGAACCGCGCGCGGAAACGTTGGTGCTCGATGCCGGCAGCGACAAGGCCATGGTCAGCGCCGCGGAATCCCTGCTGTCCGGCGCGCTGCCTGCGCCCGACCCCACGGTGGATATGCTGCAACGCGTGATGGCACACGCCGCCAGCGCTGAAGGGCCGGCCAGCGTGGAAGCCTTGGCGCGGTACACGGGCATGGGCGTGCGGGCGCTGCAGCGGATGTTCCAGGAGTACGTAGGCGTGTCGCCCAAATGGGTGCTGCGCCGCTACCGTCTGCAAGAGGCCGCATGGCGGCTGGCGCGCGGCGAGGCGGTCGGGCTGGCGCAACTCGCCGCCGAGCTGGGCTATTTCGACCAGGCCCACCTGACGCGCGATTTTACGCGCCTGGTAGGCGTATCGCCGGGCGACTACCAGCGCTCGCAACAGGCGCCGGGCCGCCAGCGCTGAACGGATGTCAACCCGGGCCGGCGGCGTCGCCGATATGCTTGGCCAGGTAATCGATCAGCGCCCGCACCTTCGGCGGCAGGAAGCGGTTGGGCGGATACAGCAGCCAGACCGAGCCCACATAAGCCCGCACCTGCAACTCCCAGTCGGCCAGCACCTGCACCAGTTCGCCACTGTGCAGCGCGTCGGCCGCGGTGAACTCCGGCAGGTTGGCGATGCCGAAGTCCTGCTGCGCCGCTTCGCGCCGTGCCCCGGCGTGGTTCGCGATATAGCGCCCCCTCACCTCCACCGTCTGCGTCTGGCATCCCGTTGAAAGCGCCAGCGGTTGTCGTCAGTGGTCTCGCCCAGGTACAGGCAATCGTGCTGCGCGAGATCGCGCGGATGCCCCGGCGTGCCGCGCGCGCGCAGGTACGCCGGCGATGCGCACAGCAGCCAGCGTACCGCGCCGAGCCGCCGGCCGGCCAGCCCAGGCGGCGGGTGCCCGGTCAGCCGGATCACCAGGTCGAGGTCGTCATCGAGAGGATCGACTTCGTGGTCCGTGAACAGTAGTTGCAGATCGACCTCGGGGTAGGCGCGCAGAAAGCCCGGCACGAGCGGATGGATCACCGTCTTCGCAAACGCGGTCGGCGCGCTCACGCTCACCCGCCCCTGCGGCCGGCCCGCAAGATGGCCCGCCGCATCGATCGCGCCCGATGCGGCACTCACCATGTCGCGGCAGTACCGGTACACCTGCGCACCCGACTCCGTCACACGCACCTTGCGGGTCGAGCGCTCCAGCAGCCGCGTGGCCAGGGCTTGCTCCAGCCGCTTGATCTGCCGGCTGACCGTGGACGGCGTGCTGCCAAGCTGACGCGCGGCCACGGAGAAGTTGCCCGCATCGACCACGCGCGCGAACACGGCCATGTCGGGCAGCAAGTCGAAGAGTTCGGTGGGATTCATCTGGGCGGTGGCGTCTGCGGCACTGGATTAATGCGTTTGCGACATAAAGGCTTTGCATCTCAACCCGATTATCACCGCCAACGCAAAGCTGCACAATGCATGGCCCATCCCCTGAAGGTCTGCCATGCCCGCTCAAAAACGCCTCCTTTTGCTGTCCGACCTGATGCTGCTCGCGGTCGCCGTGGTCTGGGGGAGCAGCTACGGCGTCGTCAAAGGCGCGCTGGTGTTCTATCCTGTGCTGGGCCTGCTGGCGCTGCGCTTCGGCATCACGTTCGTGGTGCTGTCGCCCATGCTGCCCAGCCTGCGCCAGGCCGACCGCGCCACGCTGCGCGGCATGCTCGGCACCGGCGTATTGCTGCTGGGCATCTTCCTGTGCGAAACCTTTGGCGTGCTGCTCACGCGCGCCGCCAACGCAGCCTTCCTCATCAGCCTGTGCGTGGTGCTGACGCCGCTGGCGGAATGGCTGCTGCTCAAGCGCAAGCCCAGCCGCATCGAATGGGCGGCGGTGGTGCTCTCGCTGCTCGGGGCCTGGTTGCTGGCGGGCAACGGCGAATTCGTCCTCAACCCCGGCGACGGACTGATACTCGCCGCCGCGGTACTCCGCGCGCTGATGGTGTGCTTCACAAAGCGGGTAATGCGAGGCGCCTCGATTCCGGCGCTGACGGTGACGGCGGTGCAATCCGGCGTGGTGGCATTCGGCAGCGCGGCGGTGGCGCTGGTCCTGATGCCCGCGCAGTGGCAGCCCCTGCCGTCATTCTCCGGTCACGGGGCCTTCTGGGGATACGTGCTCTACCTGGTGATCGCCTGCACGCTCTTTGCATTCTTCGCGCAGAACTACGCCATCAAGCGCAGCAGCCCCACCCGCGTGGCCCTGCTGATGGGGAGCGAGCCCGCGTTTGGCGCGTTGTTCGCCAGCCTGTGGCTGGGGGAAAGGATCACGGCCACCGCCTGGACCGGCGGCGGCCTGATTGTCGCGGCATCGCTGCTGGCCACGGTGCGCTGGCGCAAGCCCGCGGCCGTCGAGGTACCGCAGGGCACGCAGGCATCGAAGGCCTGAAACCCGCCGCGCTCAGCCGCGCCAGTCATTGTTCGCGGCATCCGTAGTCATACAATCCGTGAATGCCCATTTGGACAGGCGAGAGGATTCCCTATGACGATGACCGATGTGTACGCAGCAAGCGAGCCGGCCCGAGCCGAAATCGACGCCATGAAGGGGCCGGCCGTGATCGAGTTCGGCGCGCCCTGGTGCGGCTACTGCATGCGGGCCCAGCCCCACCTGGCCAGCGCCATGGCCAGCCATCCGGAGGCCGCCCACATCAAGGTCGAGGACGGCAGCGGCAAGCCGCTCGGCCGTTCGTTCCGGATCAAGCTATGGCCCACGCTGGTGTTCATGCGCGATGGCGTGGAGGTGGCGCGGCTGGTGCGGCCGAGTGACACGCGGGCGATTGAGGAGGCGTTGAGGCGGATTGCGGGCTGATGCTGGCCGGCACCATCGAGAGACGCAAAGATAAAAAGCGCTCGATGGATCGTGCAGCGACGGGGCGAAACGCTGATGGCGGATGGAAGCGAGGCTTTGGCGCAAAGCAACCGCCCGGCACAAGCACAAGCACAAGCACAAGCAGCGTGACTGGCCCGCGATCCGCCTGCAGCGGCCATCCCAGCGCGCGTCGCGGCCAATGGCTGCACATCACTGGATCCGTGCTGGCTGCCTTCCACGCCACCCCAGACTCGCGGCATTTGCGCCCCAGGGCGCGACACACAATTTGTTACGCTTGCGCGCTTTCAATGACACCGTTCGGACATGGACGGTTGATAGCGTCTCCCAACTGCCCTGTGGCAGTCACCGAGGAGATATCATGCGCGTACCAAAAAGGCTTACCATTGCCGTGGCGTTGTCGCTGGCGTGCGGACTGACAGCGTTCGCACATGCGGACGACGACGCCCGTCAGCCGAGTGCCAAGCATGTCCTGCTGGTTTCTGTCGATGGCCTGCACCAGGCCGACCTGGACTGGTTCGTCAACGCCAATCCGAATTCCACCCTTGCGCTACTGGTCCGTCATGGCGTTGCCTACACGAATGCGCAAACGCCTTTCCCCTCGGACTCGTTCCCCGGGATGGTCGGTCAGGTCACGGGCGGCAACCCCAAGACCACGGGCATCTATTACGATGACGCCTACAGCCGCAGCCTGCTGCCGAAGGGCACCACTGCGGCCAACTGCCACAGCACCAAGCCAGGCGCTGAAGTGTTTTACGCCGAAGTGATCGCCAAGGATCTGAACCGGCTGGACAGCGGACAAAACATTCCCGGCCTGTACGCCGACTTCTCCAGGATTTCCCAATTGACCGGGCACCCGCAAGACCTGATCGACCCGGCCTTCCTGCCGGTGTCTCCGGTGACCTGCCAGCCGGTTTACCCGCACCAGTACCTCAAGGTGAACACGATCTTCGAGGTCGCGAAAAAGCACGGGCTGCGCACCGCCTGGTCGGACAAGCACGTCGCCTACGAGATTCTCAATGGGCCGTCCGGTCAGAGCATCGACGATCTGTTTGCCCCCGAGATCAACAGCTCGGTAACCGACCCGTCGCTGCCTGCCGGCCCGGGCGACGACTGGACCAAGGACAACACCAACACACAACGCTACGATAGCTTCAAGGTAAAGGCCGTCCTTAACTGGATCAAGGGCCTCGACCATGCCGGCAACGGCACGCCGGGGACCCCGGCCATATTCGGCATGAACTTCCAGTCCGTGTCGACCGCGCAAAAGCTCAACAAATCGAACTACTACCCGAATCCGAGCAACACCGCCGCCAAGGTGTCCGGCGGCCTGGGCGGCTACACCGCCAACGGGACTACGCCCGGCGTGGTGCTGCAAAGCGCGCTGAACTTCGTCAACAACCAGCTTGCCACGATGGTGAGCGCGCTTGACACGACCAATACCGTCGTCATCCTGTCGGCGAAACACGGCCAGTCGCCGCAGAACCGCGCCGATCTCACCATCATCAACGATGGTGACATGATCGATGCACTGAACTGCGCCTGGGAAAAATTCGCCGCCACGTGCAAGGACCCGTCCAAATCGCATCTCGTAGCCCACGCGATCGACGATGACGGCATCCTGATGTGGTTCAACGACCGCTCCCCCGCCGCCCTGCGCTTTGCCAAGAATTTCCTGCTTGGTTATTCCGGCAACGGCCTGGGCTCCGACGCAACCGGCACCGCGGTCACAAAGGCTTTCAGCCAGGCTGGAGCGAGGAAGATCTATGTTGGCGAAGAAGCCGCTGACCTGTTCGGCGTCGGGAGCAACGACGATCGCGTGCCGGACCTCGTCGGCATCGCGCAGCAGAGTACTGTCTATGCCGGTGGAAAACTGTCGAAGATCGCCGAGCACGGCGGCGGCGCCAAGCAGGACCGTCACGTGCCCATCGTTGTGTGGGGTGCTGGCATCGGCCAGAATATCGTCGACGACCCTGTCCAGACCAACCAGATAGCGCCTACCATCCTGGCGTTGCTTGGACTCAAGCCGCACGAGCTGCAAGCGGTGCAGGCCGAGCACACCAAGGTACTGCCGCATCTGCGTTGAGCGCAGCCGGGACAGCGGGAAGGACCGCATGTCCCGGTACGAAAAAAACAGCCCCGTGGAGGTTCAGTCCACGGGGCTGTTTTGCATTCCGGGTGGGAGCCTGGGAGGCCGCGATCCGCCCCCCGGTTTGGAGCCACAGGAAGTTGCGGCGGCCAACAAACTCAATCCCAGGACAACGCCCCACCCGTCTGATACTCGATCACACGCGTCTCGAAGAAGTTACGTTCCTTCTTCAGGTCGATCATCTCGCTCATCCACGGGAACGGGTTTTCCTCGTTCGGGAACAACTGCTCCAGGCCGATCTGCTGGCAGCGGCGGTTGCAGATGAAGCGCAGGTAGCCCTTGAACATCGGTGCGTTCAGGCCCAGCACGCCGCGCGGCATGGTGTCCTCGGCGTAGCGGTATTCGAGGTCCACGGCCTTCTTGAACAGCGCCGTGATCTCTTCCTTGAATTCGGCGGTCCACAGGTGCGGGTTCTCGAGCTTGATCTGGTTGATCAGGTCGATGCCGAAATTGCAGTGCAGGGACTCGTCGCGCAGGATGTACTGGTACTGCTCGGCGGCGCCGGTCATCTTGTTCTGGCGGCCCATGGCCAGGATCTGCGTGAAGCCGACGTAGAAGAACAGGCCTTCCATGATGCAGGCGAACACGATCAGCGACTTGAGCAGCTTCTGGTCATTCTCCGGCGTGCCGGTCTTGAAGGCCGGGTCGGTCAGCGTGTCGATGAACGGGATCAGGAACTCGTCCTTGTCACGGATCGACTGCACTTCGTGATACGCGTTGAAGATCTCGGCTTCATTGAGGCCGAGCGACTCCACGATGTACTGGTAGGCGTGCGTGTGGATCGCTTCTTCGAAGGCCTGGCGCAGCAGGTACTGGCGGCATTCCGGCGCGGTGATCTGGCGGTAGGTGCCCAGCACGATGTTGTTGGCGGCCAGCGAGTCGGCGGTGACGAAGAAGCCGAGGTTGCGCTTGATCACGCGGCGCTCGTCTTCGGTCAGGCCGTTCGGGTCCTTCCACAGCGCGATGTCGCGCGACATGTTGATTTCCTGCGGCATCCAGTGGTTGGCGCAGCCGGCCAGGTATTTTTCCCAGGCCCATTTGTACTTGAACGGCACCAGCTGGTTGACGTCGGTCGAGCCATTGATGACGCGCTTGTCGGCGGCGTTCACGCGGCGGTCCGTCGGCGCGTCGGACGCCGGCAGGTTGCCGAGGATACCCGTGCCGGCCGGTTGCGTGGCGGCCGGCGGCAGCACGCCGTGCTGGTCGACAGAGCGTGCGGCAGCAGGCGTGGCGGTGGGATTCGGCGCGGGCTGCGGGGCAGCCTGCGGGGTGGCTTGAACGTCGTCGTCCCAGCTCAGCATGGTGTGGTTCTCCGTGGAATGCTTTGGTTTGCCGCGGTCCTCGCCGCGCGCAGGCGGCGCGGCGAGGATGGCGGCAGGTAATGGCTTACTGGCAGCGAGTTACTGGCAGGCTTCGCACTCGTCGAAACCGGCGTCGCCGGGGCGCATCGTGCAGACCGCGCCTTCGGCTTCCGGCATGGCCGGTGCGGAGGCGGCGGCCTGGTCGATGCCGGCGGCGCTGATGCCGCCGTCGCTACCCGACGACACGGCGTTGAGCGAGCCGCGCGACACGGTGGACTTCTCCACGTGGGTGGCTGCCATCGTGCGCAGGTAGTACGTGGTCTTCAGGCCGCGCAGCCAGGCCAGCTTGTAGGTGTCGTCCAGCTTCTTGCCCGAGGCGCCGGCCATGTAAATGTTCAGCGACTGAGCCTGGTCGATCCACTTCTGGCGGCGGCTGGCAGCTTCCACCAGCCAGCTCGGCTCGACTTCGAAGGCCGTTGCGTAGATGTCACGCAGGTCTTGCGGGATGCGGTCGATGCGGGCCAGCTTGCCGTCGAAATACTTCAGGTCGGCGACCATCACTTCGTCCCACAGGCCGCGTGCCTTCAGGTCGCGCACCAGGTAGTCGTTGACCACCGTGAACTCGCCCGACAGGTTGGACTTGACGTACAGGTTCTGAAAGGTCGGTTCAATGCAGGCCGACACGCCGATGATGTTCGAGATCGTTGCCGTGGGCGCGATCGCGATGCAGTTCGAGTTGCGCATGCCGTGCTGCTTGATGCGCGCGCGCAGGCTGTCCCAGTCCATGGTCGAGGAGTGATCCACTTCGAGGTAGCCGCCGCGTTCTTCGGCCAGCAGCTTGAGCGAGTCCTGCGGCAGGATGCCGCGATCCCACAGCGAGCCTTCATAGGTGCTGTAGCGGCCGCGTTCTTCTGCCAGCTCGCTGGAGGCGCGGTAGGCGTAGTAGCACACCGCTTCCATCGAGGTGTCGGCGAACTGCACGGCGGCGTCGCTGGCGTACGGCAGGCGCAGCATGTGCAGGCAGTCCTGGAAGCCCATGATGCCCATGCCGACCGGACGATGGCGCAGGTTGGAGTTGCGTGCCTTCTCGACCGCGTAGTAGTTGATGTCGATCACGTTGTCGAGCATGCGCATCGCGGTGCGGATGGTCTTCTCGAGCTTGGCGTGGTCGAGCACCTGGGTGCCGTCGGCCAGTTGCTTCAGGTGGGCCACCAGGTTCACCGAACCCAGGTTGCAAACGGCGATCTCGCTCTCGTTGGTGTTGAGCGTGATTTCCGTGCACAGGTTGGAGCTGTGCACCACGCCCACGTGCTGCTGCGGGCTGCGGATGTTGCACGGATCCTTGAAGGTGATCCAGGGATGGCCGGTCTCGAACAGCATGCCCAGCATCTTGCGCCACAGCTGCATGGCGGGGATCTTCTTGAACAGCTTCAGCTCGCCGCGGGCGGCCTTGGCTTCGTAGCCCAGGTAGGCCTCTTCGAAAGCCTTGCCGACCAGGTCGTGCAGGTCCGGGCAGGTGGCGGGCGAGAACAGGGTCCACTCGCCGGCTTCCATCACGCGCTTCATGAACAGGTCGGGAATCCAGTTCGCCGTGTTCATGTCGTGGGTGCGGCGGCGGTCGTCGCCAGTGTTCTTGCGCAGCTCGAGGAATTCCTCGATGTCCAGGTGCCAGGTTTCCAGGTAGGCGCAGACCGCGCCCTTGCGCTTGCCGCCCTGGTTGACCGCCACGGCGGTATCGTTCACCACCTTCAGGAACGGCACCACGCCTTGCGACTTGCCGTTGGTGCCCTTGATGTGCGAGCCGAGGGCGCGCACATTGGTCCAGTCGTTGCCCAGGCCGCCGGCGAACTTCGACAGCAGCGCGTTTTCCTTGAGCGCTTCGTAGATGCCTTCCAGATCGTCCGAGACGGTGGTCAGGTAGCACGACGACAGCTGCGAGCGGCGGGTGCCCGAGTTGAACAGGGTCGGCGTGGACGACATGAAGTCGAACGACGACAGCAGCTGGTAGAACTCGATGGCACGGGCTTCGCGGTCCTTCTCGCCCAGCGCCAGGCCCATGGCCACGCGCATGAAGAAGGCCTGCGGCATTTCGATGCGGACTTCGTCGATATGCAGGAAGTAGCGGTCGTACAGGGTCTGCAGGCCCAGGTAGTTGAACTGGAAGTCGCGCTGGGCGTCCAGTGCCGCGCCCAGGCGGGCCAGGTCATAGGTGGCCAGCTTCTCGTCCAGCAGCTCGGCTTCGATGCCGCGCGCGATGAACTTGGGGAAGTAGTCGGCGTAGCGCGACACCATCTGGGTCTGGGTCACTTCGGCGCCCAGGATTTCCTTGCGGATGGTGTGCAGCAGGATACGCGCGGTGACCTGGCTGTAGGCCGGGTCCTTCTCGATCAGGGTACGCGCGGCCAGGATGGCGGAGTCGTAGACCTGGGTCATCGGCACGCCGTCGTACAGGTTCTTCAGCGTTTCCTTGAGGATCGGCTCGGCGCTGACGGCGTCGCCCAGGCCCGAGCAGGCGTTGTCGATCAGGCCATGCAGCGCGCCCAGGTCCAGCACGCGGGCAACGCCGGCGTCGGTCACGTTGAACGTGGCGCCGCCTTCCTGCACGCGGGCCACCGCCTGGGCGTTGGCCTGGGCGCGTTCCTGGGTGCGCTTCTCGCGGTACAGCACGTAGGCGCGGGCCACTTCATGCTCGCCCGAGCGCATCAGCGCCAGCTCGACGTGATCCTGCACGTCTTCGATATGGAAGGTGCCGCCATTGGGGCGGCTGCGCAGCAGCGCGCGGACCACGTTCTGGGTCACTTGCTCGACCACTTCGCGCACACGCGCCGAAGCGGCGCCCTGCCCGCCGTTGACGGCGAGGAAGGCCTTGGTCACCGCTACCGAGATCTTGCTCGGCTCGAACGCCACGACGGCGCCGTTACGGCGGATGATCTTGTAGTCCTGGTAGCTGCCAGCGGCGGCAGTAGCGGGGTTCGACTGCGCGTTCGCTGCTGCACCGGCGGCGGTTGCGCCGGTGGAAAGTTCGTTCTGGGCTGTCTGCATGAGGAACTCCTGTTCTGACCCGTGTTTTATGAGTGACAAAGAGTCCCGGGCAAAATGCGCAAAAAGGCTCAGACACGCCGGCCGGTCTTACCCGGAAGGGCGCGCTGCTATTGCTGGATTCTGCTGGGACTCTTGTGATGCGCCGGCCCTTCGGCGGACCGCAGCCAATGCTGCGGCGGTAACTGCACACCTAGGCCGGCTCCCCGAAAGCACCACTAGATCTAGTGGTCGATGCGAAAAACTGGACTAAGTATAGTGAAACCCGGCGGATTCACCAGTCTTGACAAGTGCTTTTTTGGCGCGAATTCCAGTGCCGGCGCGGCATGCGGCGCTGCGCCATACCCGCCAGCCCAAGAGACGCAAGGGAATCCGCCCGACGGTTCGTTACCGCACCGTGACGAGAAATTTTTTTGATTGACCTGCCTGGTTCGATAGGCGCGGACTTTATCAGGGTTTTCCCCAAATCGCGGCTATCCCCTAGACCCCGCTTGTTGCCCTTGCCTCAGGGCTGGTCTTTGCGGTAAGGCAGTTGCGCGGGAGCCACGCCGGCGGCAGCGGCGAAGGCCGCCCAGTCGAAATATGGCCCCGGATCGGTCTTGCGCCCGGGCGCGATATCGCTGTGCCCCGCCACGGCCCGCACCGGATAGGTGCAGAGCAGGGCACGCACCAGCGCGGAGGTGGTGTGGTACTGGGCCAACGTGAACGGCTGGTCGTCGCTGCCTTCGACCTCGATGCCGATGGAGAAGTCGTTGCAGCGAGGCCGGCCGAAGAACTCGGACTGGCCCGCGTGCCAGGCCCGGTCCAGGCAGGACACGAACTGGACCAGCTCCCCCTCCCGCGTCACCAGGAAATGCGCCGACACCTGCACCTGATAAATCGTGGCGAAGAAGGGGTGGCGGGACGGGTCGAGACGATTCAGGAAGAAGGCTTCGATATCGCCGCTGCCAAACTGCCCGGGCGGCAGGCTGATGTTGTGGATCACCACCAGGTCCACCGGCATGTGCGCGGGCCGGGCGTCGAAGTTAGGCGACGGCACCTGGCGCGCCGCGGGCACCCAGCCGGCCGCGTCGGGAGTCAACCCCTGCCCGGGCACGGGTGCCGGCGCGAGCTTGCCGTTGTCGCGATCAGGCATCGCGTTCTCCATCCGCCGCCAGCAGCCCGTCGCGCAGCGCTTCGCTGGTTTCGGCCGCGCCATCGGCCGGGTCGTCGCGGCCCTCGCGGATGCCAAGCTGCTGGATGCGGTAGCGCAGCTGGCGAAAGCTCAGGCCCAGCAGCGGCGCGGCTGCGGTACGGTTGAAGCCGGTCTGCTGCAGCGCCTGCAGGATCAGGTCGCGCTCGAGCGCTTCGAGCCGGCCGGGAAGGTCGATCGGGAAGGTGGCACGGCAAGCGTCTGCGGCCACCTCCGCGGCACGTGGCGCCGTGGGTTGCGCAAACGGATCGGGCTGCGCGCCGCCGCGGGATTCGGCCCGCGCATCGTATGCAAGCTCCTGCATGGAATCGGGCCGCAAGCCGGACGACGCCGGCGCGGCGGCCACGGCCGTCGAAGCCAGGTAGGCGTGCGGCGCGGGCGGGCGTGGCATGGCCGAATGGCCCATGCCCGCGTCCATCTGGCCCAGGTCGCCCACCGCGATGGTATTGCCCTCCGCGAAGGCATAAGCGCGCTCGAGCAGGTTTTCCAGCTCGCGCACATTGCCCGGGAACGGGTAATCCGACAGCCGCTGCAGCGCAGCCGTCGCCAGCCGCTTGGGATGGGGATCGCCATAGCGCACCGCCAGGTGCTCCAGGATGGCGCTGGCCAGCACCGGGATATCCTCGCGCCGCTCGCGCAGCGTGGGCATGCGCAGCGCCAGCACGTTGAGGCGGTAGAACAGATCCTGGCGGAACTGGCCGGAGGCGACCATCGCGGCAAGATCCTTGTGGCTGGCGCACAGCACCCGCACGTCCACGCTCTCCTCGCGGCTCGCGCCGATCT
Source organism: Cupriavidus sp. CuC1 (assembly GCF_044627735.1). Taxonomy (NCBI): domain Bacteria; kingdom Pseudomonadati; phylum Pseudomonadota; class Betaproteobacteria; order Burkholderiales; family Burkholderiaceae; genus Cupriavidus; species Cupriavidus sp. CuC1. The sequence goes on from NZ_JBIUHC010000013.1 coordinate 104,465, forward strand.
TGCGCACGCGCCGCTCCTGCAGCACGCGCAGCAGCTTGACCTGCATCGCTAGCGGCAGGTCGGCCACCTCGTCGAGCAACAGCGTGCCGCCGTTGGCTGCCAGGAAGAAGCCACCGCGCTCGGCGTCGGCCCCGGTGAAGGCGCCCTTCACATGGCCGAAGAACTCCGACTCCATCAGGGTCTCGGGGATGGCGCCGCAATTGACCGCGATAAAAGGATGCGCGGCGCGCGCGCTGACCGCGTGGATGGCACGCGCCGCGCGCTCCTTGCCGCTGCCGGACTCGCCGCTGATGACGATCGGCGCCATGCTGCGCGCCAGCCGCGAGAGCGAGCGGCGCACCTCATGCATGGCGGGCGAATGGCCGGGAAGCAGGTTGACGGCGCGGTCCACGGTTTCCTGCGCCCCGCTGCCACCCTCGCCACCCTCGCCGCCCTCTCCACTCTCGGCGCCGTCACGCTGCTGGCGCCCCAGAGCATTCAGGATCAGGCTGCGCAGCTGGTCCAGCGAGACCGGCTTGGCGATGTAGTCGAAGGCGCCAGCCTTGAGCGCCTCCACGGCGTTGTCGGCGCTGCCGTAGGCGGTGATCACGGCCACCGGCACCCGCTCCGGCGCGCTCGAGAGCTGGCGCACGATGTCGATGCCAAGCCCGTCGCCCAGCCGCATGTCAGTCAGCACCAAGCTATAGCGGCGCGCGGCGAGCTGCTGGCGCGCCTCGGCCAGCGAGCCGGCCAGCACCACATCGTGGCCCATGCGGCGGATCGAGATATCGAGCAGTTCTCGCAGGTCGGCCTCGTCGTCGATAACGAGAATCGGGTCGGGGCCTGGCATCTTGAGGGGCATGGGTCTGCGTCTGGCGATCTGGCGAAGTGGAATCGGGGCGGCTCAACGAGAGACGGATCGGGTGGCCGGGCATGCCGGCGCGGTTCAGCCACCCGCGCTGTCCGGCGCTTCGATGCGCATGGTCAGGACAAAAGCCTTGGCCGGCAGTGTATCGCGTGCGGCGGGCGCCAGCATGCCGGTCTGCGCCAGCAGCGCGTCGATCGAAATCGTGCCGTAGCGCACCTGGGCGTCGTTGGCGCCGCATAACTCGCGCGCCATGAACAGCCCGAGGCCGGTGCCCTGGGCGTTGCTGGTAAAGAAGGGCTCGAACAAGGTGCGCTGGTGCTCGCGCGAGACCTCCACGCCATCGTTCCACACGATCAGCTCGGCATGGTGCTGGTCCAGCGCATGAGCCAGCAGGCGGATCGCCCCGGGCAGGCGGCTGCAATAGCGCCAGGCGTTGTCGAGCAGGTTGCCAAGCACTTGCTGCAACTGGGAGGCATCGAAGATGACCGGGCGCGCCACGTCCACCGTGAGCCGGATGGCATTGGCGTTGATCTCGGCCGGACGCGGCATGCGCCGCGCGCCAACCGGGTCGTGGTCCGCAGAGCGGGCGCGCATCTCCAACCGCCAGCGGCCGACGATATCCGGCAGCGCCTGGTTCAGGTCCACCGTGGTGCGCTCGGTGCGCGGGCGGCGCGACATCTGCAGCACGTCCGACACCACCTGGTCGAGCCGGCGCACATTGTCGTGGATGATGCGCAGCAGCCGCGCATCCACGTCGCCCTCCGCGCGTCCCGCCTCGCCCGGGCGCGCGGCCCGTCGGCTGGTTTCGGCCAGCAGCTCGCTGGCCTGGCTGATGGCCGCCAGCGGATTGCGGATCTGGTGCGCCACGCTGGCCACCAGGCGCCCCATGGCGGCCAGCTTTTCCTGTTGCACCTGCTCGGCGATGCGCTCCCAGCTTTCGATATGGACCAGCACCGTGTCGCGCATCTCGCTGCGCAGCAAGGCCTCGTCCTCCGGGCGCCAGGCCATGGCCTCGCGCTGGGCGATGGCCAGGCGCAGCCGGGCCGCCGCCTCGGGCGACAGCTCGTTCCAGGTGCCGGTGTTCATGGCGTTCTGCGCACTGAGCGAGACCGACATCGAGGACGCGAAAGTGGATCGCAGGCTGGCCAGCCCCGGCAGCAGGAAGCGCAGCCGCAGCCGCGTATGCAGGATGGGGCCGCGCCCCGAGGATGGCCGCGACGGCAGCGGCAGCAATTGCAGGATGCGCGGCGCATCGTCCTTGCTGCGCACCCAGTCGCGCAGCATTTCCATCAGCGGCTGCAGGCGGGGAATCTGGCGCAGGTCGAACAGCGCGTCGCGCCCGAAGGCGGGGGCGTCCGTGTGCTTGCCCCGTTCGGCGGGCTGCACGCCGAGCAGCACCACCGCGGCCGGGTTGGCCGCCACCACCACGCCGTTGGCACGCAGCAACATCACGCCGTCCTGCATGTCGTTGACCATCAGCCGGTTGACCAGCTGCTGCAGGCGCAGCGCCTGCTCGCGCGCCAGCGCCAGCCGCTCCTGCGCGAGCTGGCGGTTGGCCAGCAGGTACATCAGCGAGGCCGCGATCATGAAGACCAGCCCGTACAGCCCCGAGCCCAGCAAACCCGCGTCGGCCTGGCGCAACAGCAAGGTCTGCGCGAAGGGGGCGCTCATCACCACCAGCGCCGAAGCTGCCGCCGCGAACAGCGCGAACAGCAGGCTGGTGAGCGCACCGGCCTGCAGCGCGGGCAGCAGGAAGATCATGGCGAGCCCCTCGCCGCGTTGGCCCTGCGCTTGAAAGATCAGGCCCAGCAGGGCGAGATCCGCCAGCACCTGGAAGCGCACCCGCAGGTGAAAGCCGCGCCGCCACCAGAGTGTCGCGACCACCATGACCAGCGCCACCACGGCATAGGGCACGGCCAGCGGCAGCGCACCCGGCCCGATGCCGAACCCGCTACTCAGTGTCTGCGCGGCGCGCTGCGCCGGCAGCCAGGCATAGCCCAGCAGCAGCGCGGCCACCGCCAGCCGGGTCCAGCAGAAATAGCGCAGCAGGCGCCAGTGGAATTCAGGAGGCTCGGGCTGGCGCCACATCGCGGCGAGGGCACGCCAGGCATTCAGGCGGGACCAGAACGAGGCAGGCCCGTTCATGCGGCAGGGCTGTCCGGATCGCTATCGGCCGGCAGGTGGGCGCGCCGGCAGTAATGCAGGCCGCGGTAGGCGATGGCTTCGCCCTGCGGCAGGTGCACGCCGCAGCGCGCGCATTGGACCATGGCTTGCTGCGCGGGCGCAGGCTGGTCGCGGACCGGCGAGCCGTGCGCGGGACCGTGCCGGGCGGCGCGCTCCTCCCGAAGGCGCGCTTGCGCGCGCTGGCGAAGCCACCAGAAACAGCCCAGCAGGACAGCCAGGACAAGGAAGATGCGTGCCATGCCGGCCTCAGATTCGGTGCAGTATGACTTCGATGACGAAGCGGCTGCCAACATAAGCCAGCAGCAGGATGCCGAAGGACGCAATCACCCAGCGCAGCGCGGTGCGCCCGCGCCAGCCGTAGAAGGTGCGCCCGGCCAGGATGCCCGCGAACATCACCCACGACAGCAGCGCGAACACCGTCTTGTGGTCGAGCCGGAAGGCCCGGCCGAACAGTTGCTCGGAGAACAGCAGGCCTGACAGGATCGTCAGCGTCAGCAACACGAAGCCGGCGCCGATCAGGCGGAAAAGCAGCTTCTCCAGCGTCAGCAGCGGCGGCAGCAGGTCGAGCCAGCGGCCCACCCACTGGGCCGGCTCGCTGGCGCTGCCGGCCTGGGGCGAGCGGTTGAAGCCATGCAGGCGGCGTTCCGCCAGCAACATCAGGAAGGCATGGAAGGCGGCCAGCGTGAACAGGCCATAGGCCACGTTGGCAATGATGAAGTGCAGCTTGAACAGCGGCCGCGCCGCGTAGCCCAGGATCTGCGCGCCGGGAAACGCCAGCGGCATCAGGCTGGCGAGCATGGCCACCGGGACCACGATCAGCCCGAGGCCGGCCAGCGAGAAGAAGAAGCTCTCGATCCAGTAGATGCCCACGCCCAGCCACAGCATGGCCGACAGCGCAAAGGCAAAGCCAAACACCATGCGGTCGGCCGGGAAGATGGTCTCGTGCAGCAGCAGGCCGTGGCTGGCCACCGCGGCCAGCATCAGCGCGTGCCACCAGGCCGGACGGCCCTCGCCGCGCCCGCCAGTCCCCCCGCCGCCGTGCAGCAGCACGGTGGTCGCCGCGCCCCCAATGGCACCGCCGGTGCCGGCAGCCGATAGCTGCGGGTTACGCGTTGCCCAGCCGTGATAGGCCAGGCCGCAATAGAGAAGTGCCGTCAAGGCATACAGTACAATGGCCATTTGCACAGTTTACCTTAGCGCCCCGTCCCGGTGGCGCCCCGCTTGAGCCGGGCCAAGAGCCAGCCTCAAGCCTCGATCAAGCTCTATCCCCCGGACTTCTGCCATGCTGGACAATCTCACTCAACGCCTGGCGCGGGTCGTCAAGACCATGCGCGGCGAGGCTCGCCTGACCGAAGCCAATACCGCCGAAATGCTGCGCGAAGTGCGCCTGGCCATGCTGGAGGCCGACGTCGCGTTGCCGGTCGTGCGGGAATTCATCGCCCGCGTGAAGGAAAAGGCACTGGGCGAGGACGTGGTGTCCAGCCTGACGCCGGGCCAGGCGCTGGTGGGCGTGGTGCAGCGCGAGCTGACCGCCGTCATCGGCGGCGAGGAAAGCCTGTCCGCCGACAACAAGAGCGGCGAGCTGAACCTGGCGGTGCAGCCGCCCGCGATCATCCTGATGGCCGGCCTGCAAGGCGCCGGCAAGACCACCACCGTCGGCAAGCTGGCCAAGTGGCTGAAGGAAAACAAGAAGAAGAAGGTGCTGACGGTATCGTGCGACGTCTACCGCCCCGCCGCTATCGCCCAGCTCAAGACCGTGTCCGAGCAGGTTGGCGCCGACTTCTTCCCGTCCCAGCCCGACCAGAACCCGGTGGACATCGCGCGCGCCGCGGTGGACTGGGCGCGCAAGCACTACCACGACGTGCTGATCGTCGACACTGCGGGCCGCCTGGGCATCGACGAAGCGATGATGAAGGAAATCGCCGCGCTGCATGCCGAGATCAAGCCGGTCGAAACCCTGTTCGTGGTCGACGCCATGCTGGGCCAGGACGCGGTCAACACCGCGCGCGCCTTCAATGACGCCCTGCCCCTGACCGGCGTGGTGCTGACCAAGCTGGACGGCGATGCGCGCGGCGGTGCCGCGCTGTCGGTGCGCCACATCACCGGCCGCCCGATCAAGTTCGTCGGCGTTGGCGAAAAGCTGGACGGCCTCGAGCCTTTCTACCCCGACCGCATGGCCCAGCGCATCCTGGGCATGGGCGACATCCTCGCGCTGGTCGAGGAAGCCCAGCGCGGCGTGGACATGGAAGCGGCCGAGAAGCTGGCCAAGAAAATCAAGAAGACCGGCGACTTCGACCTGGAAGACTTCAAGGCACAGATCGGCCAGATGAAGAAGATGGGCGGCCTGGGCAGCCTGGTCGACAAGCTGCCGGCGCAGTTCGCCCAGCAGGCGCAGGGCGCCAATATGGACGTGGCCGAGAAGCAGGTGCGCCGCATGGAAGGCATCATCAACAGCATGACGGCCGCCGAGCGCGCCAAGCCCGACCTGATCAAGGCCAGCCGCAAGCGCCGCATCGCCACCGGCGCCGGCGTGCCGGTGCAGGAAGTCAACCGCCTGCTCAACCAGTTCGACCAGATGCAGAGCATGATGAAGAAGCTCAAGGGCGGCGGCATGATGAAGATGATGCGCCAGATGGGCGCGATGAAGGGCGGCATGAAGGGACTCTTCAACCGCTAAGCCATCCGGCACGGCGGCGCCCGCTCCCGGGCGCCGCGCCACCCGCAAAAGACAGAGACTGAGACAGGATCCACATCATGATGACCGCCGAACAGGCCCGCGAACTGTGGGCCAACTCCGAGGAAATCGTCAGCGCCGAGGCCGTCCAGGCATCGCTGGACCGCATGGCGGGCGAGATCACGGAAAAGATGGGCGATACCTTCCCGCTGGTGCTGTCGGTGATGGGCGGCGCAGTCGTCTTCACCGGCATGCTGCTGCCCAAGCTGGCGTTCCCGCTGGAGTTCGACTACATCCACCTCTCGCGCTACAACAACAAGACGGTCGGCGGCGAGATGCAGTGGCGCGTGGCGCCGCGCGAGTCGGTCAAGGGCCGCACGGTGCTGGTGCTGGACGACATCCTGGACGAAGGCGAAACCATGGCGGCCATCCGCCAGCGCATCATGGACATGGGCGCGACCAATGTCTACGCGGCCGTCCTGTGCGAAAAAGTGCTGCAGAAGGCCAAGCCGATGCACCCGGACTTCTGCGGCTTCACTGTGCCCGAGCGCTATGTCTTCGGCTGCGGCATGGACGCCCACGGCTACTGGCGCAATCTGCCCGCCATCCGGGCCTTGCGCTAAGCCCTCGCGCTCAGGCCTCGCGTTACGGCCTGGCGCTGACGATCGGCCACAGCGAGGCCAGCAGCATCAGCGCCATCGCCACGTTGAACAGGCGCAGCACCCGCGGCTGCGCCAGCCAGCGCCGCATGGCCGAGCCGAACACCGCCCACATCGCCACGCTGGGCAGGTTGATCACGGCGAACAGGCCGGACAGCAGCAACACATTGAGCCAGACATTGCCGTGCAGCACGTAGGTGCTGCACGCGCCCACCGCCATCACCCAAGCCTTGGGATTGACCCACTGGAACGCGGCCGCCGCCAGGAAGCCCATGGGCTTGCCCACCTCCTGGTCCTGGATGCCGCCCGCGGTCGCCAGCTTCCACGCCAGCCAGGCGAGATAGGCCACCGCCACCACGCGCAGCACCTGCCAGGTCCACGGCAACGCGGCGAACAGCGATCCCAGGCCGAGGCCGACCACCGCCACCATCAGGCCGAAGCCGATGCTGATGCCCAGCACATGGGGCACCGTGCGGGCAAAGCCGAAATTCACGCCCGAAGCCAGCACCATGGTGTTGTTGGGCCCCGGGGTGATCGACGACACAAGGGCAAACGCGCAGAACGCGGCAAACACGCCGGATCCGGCAACAAGCTGGGGAACTGCCATGACAGGCTCCATCACACGCAAAAATGGAATGGAGCTAGTCTAGCCATGCACAACTGTACAGTACCGGTACAGTTGACCATAAAACTGGCGATACGGCTTGCCGTGTGGCGCCCGCATCATGGCAACCACGGCTTCGCTGCGTTGACGACATCGAGCGCGTTGAGCGCATCAAGTGCATTCACCGCCACGATCAGCGCGATACCCCATAGCACCACGCCGGTCGCCCGCTCCACGCCGCGTACCGAGCGGGCAAAGCGCGCGCGCACCAGCGGATGGCGCACGCCCCAGGCCACCAGCATGTCCCAGCCGAAGACCATGGCGAACATCCAGCCGCCATAGCCCAGCTGGACCGCCAGCGGCGTGCGGGTGCCGGCCAGTACCGAGAACAGGCTGGCGTAGAACAACGCATTCTTGGGGTTGAGCACGGCGGACAGGAAGCCCGTCACGAGTTGCGCCGCATACGCGGCGCGGCCGGCGCCCTGCACCTGCTGGCTATCTGTGCCATTTGCACCATTTGCGCCGGGCAGCGCCGTCTCGCCGCTGGCGCGCAGCAGCCGCCAGCCCAGCCAGGCCAGGTACAGGCAACCCGCCCACTGCAGCAGCATGAACACGCCCTGGCTAGCGCGGGTAGCCGCCAGCCCGGCGATGGCCAGCCCGATAAACACGCCGTTGCCCAGGGCGATGCCCAGGCAGACGGCGCTGGCGCGGCCCACGCCATGCACCAGCGCGCTGCGCACTACCAGGAAAAAGTCGGGCCCGGGGCTGAGCAGCGCGAGAAAATGCGCGCCCGCCACCATGGCAAATTGGCCGAGGCCGGAATCAACAGGGAAATCCACGCCAGTCCTTTCGTGTCTTCGGATGAGCACGAAGTCTGGGCCGCAAGAGGGCGGCAAGTATTGGAGAAAATTGCGCGCGACGGCTCAGCCGCTCAGCCGCTTCGGCGCTGGTAGCTGCGTGGCGTCAGCGCTACGCGCTGCTTGAAGGCGCGCTGGAAGTGGCTCTGGTCGGAGAAGCCCAGCACCTGGGCGATCTCCGCCGGCGCCCCGCCCGCGCGCAGCAGCTGGCGCGCGTGGTTGATGCGCAGATCCAGCTGATAGGCATGCGGGGTCATGCCGACGTCAGCCCGGAAGGCGCGGATCAGCTGGTAGCGGCTCATGCCGGCGCCGCGCGCCAGCTCCGCCAGCGGCAGCGGCTCGGCATGATGCGCATGCAGCAGCGCGACGAGGCGGGCCAGCCGGGCCTCGGGCCTGAGCGGCTGGCGCGGCGCGCG